>JAYPUG010000180.1:0-5205 GCA_038133965.1 Rhodospirillaceae bacterium
CAGCAGCTCGGCCGGGGTTTTCTGCTTCAGTTCCTGGAGGTTCATGGAGTCCATCTGCGGGAACGGTCCTGTTTGATAAACGGCGGGCCCGGGCGGGTCCGTCTCTTGTTCGGTCGTGAAAGGCAGACGAGCATCGGATGTTCACTTTCGTCGACGCCCGGCGCCGGAAGGAACGATGTCTGCTGAAGGTGAGATTTCGTTGCGCCCAAGTATCGGCGCGAAGACATTACGCACTTAGTGGCGGCGCGCCGTCAAGTCAATCCTTGTTACACAAATGCTTCAAACAAAAGCGCATTTCGCGCTTCAGAACGGCCGCGCGATGATCATCACGACGATGATCACCATCAGGACGGCCGGGACTTCGTTGACCATCCGGTAGGTCCGCGCGGCCCGCGTGTTGGCGTCGGCGGCGAAATCCTTGCGCCAGCGGGCATAGACATGGTGGGCGACGGTCATCGCGGCGACGGCGGCGAGCTTCACCCAGATCCAGCCCGCCCCCCAATCGACCACGCCGGGCGTGGCCAGCAGCAGGCCGCCGAAGACGAAGGCCGCAACCATCGCCGGGTTCATGATCGCGCGCAGAAGCTTTCGCTCCATCACCTTGAAGGTCTCGGACGCCTCCGATCCCGGCGCCGCATCCGCGTGATAGACGAACAGGCGCGGCAAGTAGAGCAGCCCCGCCATCCACGCGATTACCGAGATCACGTGCAGCGACTTGATCCACGGATAGGCCGAGAGCAGGAAATCATCCATCGCCGCCGTCCCTGCCCGCCGGGCACATGGGCCATTGCGCGCCGCAGATGCGCCCGCCAGGCATGCCGGGATCGCCGCTGCAGATAGGGCAGGGATTCGCGACCTGGCCGCGCACCAGGCGGGCCAGCCCCTCGATGAAGGCAGGCATGGTGCCCACGGTGGGCGCACGCACGAAGTGCGGCACGCCTGCCGTCCCGGCGATGTGGCGGTACTCGATATCCAGCTCGACCAGCGTCTCGGAATGCTCGGACACGAAGGCGATCGGCACGACGACCAGCGAGGCGCCCTCCTCGCCCGCGCGGCGCACCTCCTCGTCGGTGGACGGGCCGATCCATTCCAGCGGGCCCACCCGGCTCTGGTAGCAGCACAGCCAGTCGGGCACCGCCTCCCGGTCGCGGCCGAGGGCGTCCATCACCGCGGTAGCCGTCCGCTCCACCTGCCACTGGTAGGGATCGCCGCCATCCACCACCTTCTTGGGCAGGCCGTGGGCGGAGAAGAGCACGCGCACCTGCGCACCCTCGGGCACCTGCGCCAGCCCGTCGGCGACGGTTTCGGCCACCGCATCGACGAAGCCCGACTCCGTGGGATAGCAGCACAGCGCGGTGACGGGGATGTCGAGACCCTTCTCTTGGGCCGTTTCCTCCCACACCCGCATCATCGAGCCGACGGTGGTGGTCGAGAACTGGGGATAGAGCGGCAGCAGGACGATCCGGTCCGGCCGCTCGGCGATCACCGCGTCCATCGTCTCGTGCCAGAACGGATGCCAGTAGCGCATGGCGACGTGGCAGGAGAAGGCGCCGGGCGTGTCCGCGTTCAGCACGGCGTCGAGCGCGCCGGCCTGGTCGAGCGTGTTTTTTAGCAGCGGCGAGCCGCCCCCGATATTGCCGTAGATCGCCCGCGCGATCCGCGCGCGGCGGCGCGAGATCAGCTGCGCCAGCATCCAGCGCAGCGGGCCCGGCACGTCCATGATCATCGGATCGTTGAACAGGTTGAACAGGAACGGCCGGACGTCGGCCGGCTTCAGCGGCCCGCCGAGATTGTAGAGGACGACCGCGGTCTTTCCCGGCGCCGCCGTCACGACCCGTCTCCCCAACCGTGGATCAGCGCCGCCAGCGCCTCGACATGTTCGGGCCGTGTATCCTTGTTGATGCCGTGAGCCAGGTTGAAGACGAAGGGACCGCCCGACAGCGCGGAAAGCACGTCCCGCGCGGCGCTTTCCATCTCCGCACCGCCTGCCAGCAGATAGGCGGGATCGAGATTGCCCTGGACGGGACAGAGCGGCTGGATGTCGCGCGCCGCGTCTGCCGGTGAAATCGCCGAATCGAGACCCACCGCGTCGATCCCGCTGTCGCGCACATAGTCGGCGAGGCGCGGCCCGATGCCCCGCGCGAAACCGATCACCGGCACGTCGGGCGCATGGGCCTTCACGGCTTCGACGATGCGGCGCGTCGGGCCCGTCACCCAGCGCGTGAACTCCGCCGCGGGCACCGCGCTCGCCCAGGTGTCGAAGAGCTGCAGCGCCTGCGCCCCGGCGTCCACCTGGGCGCGCAAATAGGCGGATGTGGACGCGACCAGCATGTCGAGCAGGGTGTCGAAATCCGCCCGGTTCGCGATCGCCCAGCGCTTGACCGCGTTGAAGTCGCGGCTGGTGCCGCCCTCGATCATGTAGGTCGCGACGGTCCACGGCGCGCCGGCGAACCCGATCAGCGCCACGCCTTCCGGCAGGCCCGCACGCACCAGGCGCACCGTCTCGAACACTGGCGCCAGCGCATCCACGGTATGCCCGGGATCGAGCGCGGCCAGATCCGCGCGCGTCACGATCGGATCGAGAACCGGCCCCCGCCCCTCGACGAAACCGACCTGCTGGCCCATCGCGTCGGGCACGACGAGGATATCGGAAAACAGGATCGCGGCGTCGGGTCGGAACCGCTCGACCGGCTGGAGCGTGATCCGCGCCGCGCGCTCGGGCGTGTAGCAAAGATCGAGGAACCCGTCGGCCTGGGCCCGGAGCTCGCGGTATTCGGGCAGATAGCGGCCGGCCTGGCGCATGAACCAGAAGGGCGGCCGGGCCTGGGTCTTTCCGGCGAGAGCGTCGAGGAGTGGAAACGTCACGGCTGAAACGGCAATCGGTTGGGGTGAAATTCGGTTCGGACAGGGCGACGAATATGGCGAACCGGTTTCCCCGGTGCATCCCAAAAATATGTTTCTGAACGAAGTGAAAGAAAAAATGACGTTGTAGATGTGCGCTGAGTCTCCGGGATTGTTTGCACGCGTCCCGCTTTTCCACATCCAAGATGACATGTGGGTGACAGGGCGCAGCCGTTCTGTGGAATTCCGCTGGCGATACGCGGATTTCCGGTCCGTTCGGCCCGCTTCGGATGTGGATGACCGGGACCGGTCGCTGGGGATCGAATCGGGACAGCGCGATGTGTCCTCATGGTGGCGTAACTTTGCGCGCCTCGGGATGACACGTGGACGAACGCACGGCATAAGATGAAGAAAATTTTCGATGACCTGTGCCGGGGCACGTTATCCCCGTTCTCCGCAGGTTTGTTCACGTCCGGTGGCGCCGCGAAATGGCCGAAAACGACAACGCCTTCCATCTCCACCTCGTGTCGGATTCGACCGGCGAGACCATTCGTTCGGTCGCGCGCGCATGCCTCGCACAGTTCGAGGAGACCGAGACGGTCGAGCATTTCTGGCCCATGGCGCGCACGCCCGCCGCGATGGACCTGGTGCTGGAAGAGATCGGCGAGAATCCCGGCCCGGTGATCTTCACCCTGGTCAACGACGATCTGTGCGAACAGCTCATCCGTGGCTGTCGCCTGCGCAAGGTGCCGTGCATCTCGGTTCTCGACCCGGTGATCGCCGCGGTGGGCAACTATGTCGGCCAGCAGCCGACCCATCGCATCGGTGGTCAGCACGAGCTCGACGCCGCCTATTTCGCGCGCATCGAGGCGATGGACTGGGCGCTGTCCCACGACGACGGCCAGCGCACCGAGGAACTCGAGGGATCCGATATCGTGCTGATCGGCGTGTCGCGGACGTCGAAGACGCCGACGTGCCTGTATCTGGCCAACCGGGGCATCAAGGCCGCGAACGTGCCGTGGGTGCCGGGCGTGCCCCTGCCCGACAGCCTGCAGCACCTCTCGAAACCGCTGGTCGTCGGGCTGACGAACAACCCCAAGCGCCTGGTCGAGTTGCGGCGTGCGCGGCTGACCTCGCTGCACCAGAACGAGGAAACCCCCTATGTGGATCCCGAGAAGGTGCGCGAGGAAATCACCGAGGCGCGGCGCTACTTCGCGCGCAACGAATGGCCGGTGATCGACGTGACACGGCGATCGATCGAGGAAACGGCGACGGCGATCGTGACGCTCTATGACCGCAGGCGCGAAGCCGATGAGGCGCGTAAATCCGATGCCGGCGCCTGACGGGCTTGCCGAGACCGGCGGTCCGGCCGTCGTCCTCGCCTCGGGAAGTGCTGTGCGCACCCGGATGCTGCGTCAGGCCGGGGTGCCCCATACGATCGATCCGGCGAACGTCGATGAGGCGAGCGTGCGCGACAGCCTGCTGGCGGAGGGGGCCGCGCACGCTGCGGTCGCCGAAACCCTGGCCGAGCTGAAGGCGCAGCGGGTCTCCCTGCGCCACCCGGAGGCCATCGTCATCGGTGCCGACCAGGTGCTGTCGTGCGACGATGTCCTATTCGAGAAGCCGGTCGGTCTGGATGGCGTACGCGGACACCTGAAATCCTTGTCAGGAAAGGATCACACGCTGTACACGAGCGCGGTGGCCGTCCGGGACGGCACTGTGCTCTGGCACCGGAATGCAACGGCCGTACTGCGTATGCGTACGTTTTCGGAGACCTTCGTCGAGCGCTATGTGGCAACCGTCGGCGAGGCGGCCTGCGAATCCGTCGGCGCCTACCGGTTGGAGGAGCATGGAAGCCACCTGTTTCACCGGATTGAGGGGGATTTCTTCGATATACTAGGCCTGCCGATGCTACCGCTGCTCGAATTCCTGCGCGCGAACGGGGTGATTGCGGAATGAACGCCGCCCATCCCGGATCGTTGCGCGCCGGCGTGATGGGCTGGCCCGTCGGCCACTCCCTGTCGCCGCGCCTGCACGGGCACTGGCTTGCCCGCTACGGCATCGACGGCAGCTACGAGGCCATCCCTGTCGAACCGGACGCGCTGCCCGGCGCCCTCGATGCGCTGCGCAGCAATGGGTTCCGGGGCGTAAACGTGACCGTGCCCCACAAGGAGGCGGCGATGGCGCTGGTCGATTCGATCGACGTGACGGGCCAGCGGATCGGTGCGATCAATACGGTCGTGGTGCGTGCCGACGGGCGGCTCGAGGCGGTCAACACCGATGCGTTCGGCCTTCGCGAGAATATCCGCGCCGTCGTGCCGGCCGCGCTCGAAGCCGGGTTCGGCGGCCGCCCTGCGGTGATCC
>JAYPUG010000181.1:0-488 GCA_038133965.1 Rhodospirillaceae bacterium
CCTTTGTTCCAGGCGGCGTTGCAGATGCACCATGCGGCGGTGGGCAGGGGCATGTACGATATCGACACGGCGGCACTGTGCCGCCTGTATGAAGAAATCGGCGGCGTGGATCGCGCCGCATCGGGTGCGAAGGACAACCGGGATGGGTGAGACCGTTTACCTCGACTACGACGGCGACACGCTCTACGCCGAGTACAACAACCGGGCCAAGGTTCCGGAGTTCGAGGCAATCAATGCCGGTTGGCACACACGTAGCGAAGAGATCCGCGCCGGGAATCCCGAAGCGCGCATCGATATCGCCTACGGTGACCATCCACGCGCCACGTTCGACCTGTTCCTGCCCCAGGTTCCGATCCCGCCGCTCCATGCCTTCATCCATGGCGGCTACTGGCAGTGGAACGACAAGGAAAACTATGCGTTCCTGGCCCGGCCGGTCCTCGATGCGGGCATCGCATTCGCGAACATCGAGTATCCGCACTGCCCCGATG
>JAYPUG010000181.1:498-1732 GCA_038133965.1 Rhodospirillaceae bacterium
CGCCTACCTTTGGCGCAACGCAGGCGAACTCGGGTTCGACCGGGAAAACATACAGGTGAGCGGGAACTCCGCGGGCGGGCACCTGACCGGTGCGATGCTGACCACCGACTGGCCAGGCTTCGCCAGCGACCTGCCCCGGAACCTGATCAAGAGCGGCATACCGATCAGCGGCATCTACGACCTCGAGCCGATCCGCCACACCCCCATCGGAGACCCGCTGGGCCTCGACCCCGACAGCGCCCGTGCGCAAAGCCCGATGTTCGCACCGCCACGCCCCGGCGCAGAGATGGTCGTCGCACTGGGCGCACACGAAGGCCGGGAGTTCCACCGCCAGGCCGAGGAGTTCGCCGCAAACGTGCGCCGGCACGGGGTGGACGTCCGCATCGCGAGCATTCCCGGCGCGAACCATTTCACGGTCCTGGAGTCACTCGCTGATTCCAACGGCACACTTTTCCAGGCCGCGAAGGCACTGCTAAACCGCTAGCCACGGCTTGTTGCGACGCGGCCCGGCGCGCGAAAATTCGCGCTCGCCTTTCGTCTTGGGAGAATTCGAGGACGTGACGACCGCTGCCGAATCCACTGCGCCGGGTACGGCTCCATGGAGCAGGGTTTCCGCCGTCATCGTGACGCACCACAGCGCCGCGGTCATCGGCGCGTGCCTGGACGGCATCGGCGGCAATGCCGAACTGGTTGTCATCGACAATGCCAGCGACGACGAGACGCTGAACATCGTTCGCGAAAGGTCGCCCGGTGCGCACATCCACACGAACACTGTCGGTGTTGGCTATGGTGCCGGCGCAAACCAGGGGCTTGCCAAGGTCAGCCGAGAGTTTGCGCTGCTCGCCAACCCGGATTCCGTGTTCGACGACGCAGCAATCGCGGCGCTTCTGGCCGCCGCCGACGCTTATCCCGATGCCGCACTTCTTGCGCCGCGCATCCTGGACAAGGACGGCCGCGATGAGCCAGCCCACGACGTGGAACTGTTTCGCCGCCGCGACTATCCGCAACGCGCCGACGAACCTGTTCCCGACGGCCCCTGTTGTGCACCATACCTGTCGGGCGCGGTCGTACTTCTGCGAATGTCAGTCCTTGCCCGAACCGGGCCTTTCGATGAAGCCATCTTCCTCTACTACGAGGACGATGACTTCTGCCTGCGTTTGCGCACAGAAGGGTTCAGCGCTGTCCTCGTACCAGGCGCCGTCGTGCATCACGTGGGAGGCGGATCCGTGTGGCG
>JAYPUG010000181.1:1742-5201 GCA_038133965.1 Rhodospirillaceae bacterium
GTCAGGCCCAGCGCCCACTACCGGTGGGAGAAATTCTGGCACATGGCCTGGTCGCGGCTCTATATCGAGGACAAGTATCACGGTCGCGCATCACGGAACCGGATCGCCTGGCCAAACGTGGCGCGCTATACCGCAAAGGCATTGGGAAACGCACTCATGCTCAATCGTGAGAAATGCTGGCGCGACTTGGCACGTCTGTTCGGCACGATCGGCTATATCGCCGGTGTGCCCGCATCGCGCACCACGCGGCGTGCCCGCCCCGACCCCGGCTGGACGGCTCGTCGATGACGACTCCCACTCCCGACTTCTGGCGCAACCGCCGCGTCCTCGTAACCGGGCACACCGGATTCAAGGGGGCGTGGCTGTGCGCCTGGCTCGAGCGGCTGGGCGCCGAAGTCCACGCCTTCGCACTGGAACCCGAGCCGGGGCTCAACCTTTTCCGGGACCTGGGGGACTGGCGCGGCCTGTCGTCGACGATCGGTGATATCCGCGACCGGGCTGCAATCGGTGCCGCCTGCGTCGAGGCCAATCCGGAGGTGGCGATTCACATGGCGGCCCAGTCCCTGGTTCGCCGCGCCCACCGCGATCCGGCCGGAACCTACTCGACCAATGTGCAGGGCACGGGCAACCTGCTGGAAGCATTGTCGCAATGCCAAGGCTTGCGCACGGTGCTCGTCGTCACCAGCGACAAATGCTACCGCAATGACGACAGCGGACGGCCGTTCGTCGAGACCGATCCGCTCGGCGGGGACGAGCCCTACAGTGCTTCCAAGGCCGCACAGGAAACGATCGCGGCCGGCTGGCGGCGCGGAATCTATGGCGGCCGACCTGACGGAACGCTCCTCGCAACGGCACGGGCCGGAAACGTGATCGGCGGAGGGGACTGGTCGGAAGACCGCATCCTGCCCGACTTCTTCCGGGCGGCCGATGCGGGCAAGCCGCTCACGGTTCGCAATCCCGAGGCCACGCGGCCGTGGCAACACGTCCTGGATGTGCTGTCGGGCTATCTCGCCTATATCGAGGCGCTTACAGGTAGCGCCGGCCGCGAGCTTCCGCCCGCGCTAAACTTCGGTCCGGACACCAGCGAAGCGAAGCCCGTTCGGTGGCTCGTGGACCGGGCCACCACAACCCTTCGCGACGCAGGTATCTCGGTGCCGGACTGGGAACATGTCCCCGATGGCGGACCGCGCGAAGCGGCCAACCTGGCACTGGACGCGGGTCTCGCGCTCAAGACAATCGGCTGGAAGCCGGGGCTGACCCAGGCAGATGCCATCGACTGGACCGCGGCATGGCATGCGAAAGTCGGCACCGGTGCCACGCCCCGCGAGGCGGTGACTGCTCAGATAGACAGCTATACGAAACTGGCAGCATGAACAAAGAAACCAGAAATCCCCCCCACTGCCGCTTCTGTGGTGAGGCGCTCACGCGAAGTTTTGCCGACCTCGGTGAAACGCCGCTCGCCAACAGCTATCTGGAACCCGGGGCGGACCTTGCTGCAGAGCAGCGCTATCCGCTGCACGCGCGCATCTGTGAAAACTGTCTGCTCGTGCAGGTGGAGGACGTGGTGCCCGCCGAGGCAATCTTCTCGGACTACGCCTACTTCTCGTCCTACGCGGAAAGCTGGGTCACGCATGCCCGAAACTATGCCGAGATGGCAATCGCGCGATTTGATCTGAGCGCATCGAGCCAGGTCATCGAAGTGGCCAGCAACGACGGATACCTTCTTCAGCATTTCATTCCCCACGGCATCCCCGTTCTGGGTATCGAACCCGCCGCGAATGTCGCCGAAGCCGCCGAAGCTCGGGGCGTGCCGACACGCACCGCGTTTTTCGGCGAGGAACTGGCGCGCTCGCTCCGGGCCGATGGCATTGCCGCGGATTTGCTCGTCGGCAACAACGTGCTGGCACATGTACCCGACCTGAACGATTTCGTAGCGGGTCTGTCGCACCTGCTTGCCGAGACGGGCGTCCTCACCATGGAGTTTCCGCACCTGTTGCGGCTGATCGAGGACGTACAGTTCGACACGATCTACCACGAGCACTTCTCATACTTCTCACTACTCGTGGTCGAGCGAGTGTTCGGGGCACACGGGCTGACGGTGTTCGATGTCGAAACCCTGCCGACCCATGGCGGAAGCCTGAGAGTGTTCGCCCATCGCACAGACGGTGCGAAGCGGGAAGCCGGAGAAGGGCTGAAGCGGGTGCGTACGGCAGAAGCCGAGGCCGGTCTCGACCGCCTCGAATCCTATACCGACTTCCAGCCTCGGGTCGAAGCGGTGCGGGACGGGTTGCACGCCTTTCTCAATGACGCACGCAATGACGGAATCGCCGTCGTGGCTTACGGCGCCGCCGCAAAAGGCAACACACTGTTGAATTTCTGCGGGGTCGCAGCAGACGACATCTCCTTCGTGGCCGATGTAAGCCCGCACAAGCAGGGCCATCTCCTGCCCGGCAGCCACATACCGATTGTCGATCCAGGAGAAATTCGCGAAACACGGCCGGGCTACGTCCTGATACTGCCATGGAACCTGACGCGCGAGATCATGGACTCCCATGCCTACATCGGTGACTGGGGCGGGCGGTTCGTGATCGCCGTACCTGAGCTAACGGTCATGCCATGAAGTTTCGCAGAACGGACATCGAGGGGGTCGTCGAGATCGAGATGGAACCCGTCGCCGACGAACGAGGTGATTTCGCACGCACCTACTGCGCCGAGACCTTTCTCGCGGCTGGAATCGAACTGACCGTCTGCCAGACCAACCTCTCGCGGAACCATCAGCGCGGCACGCTTCGCGGCATGCACTATCAGGATCAACCCAACCCCGACCCGAAGCTGGTCCGCTGCAACCGCGGACGAATATTCGACGTCGCGGTCGATCTGCGGCGGGATTCGCCCAGTTTTTGCCGTTGGACAGCGACGGAGCTCGATTCTAACCGCCACAACGCGCTGTTCGTGCCGGCGGGGTGCGCCCACGGTTTTCTGACGCTCGAGGACGATTGTGATGTCGCCTACCTGATGGGCACTTCCTACGTGGCGGAGTTGGCCCGTGGCGTCCGCTGGAACGATCCGGCTTTCGGCATCGAATGGCCGTTCGAACCTTCGATCATGTCCGACCGAGATGCGGCCTATCCCGACTTCGTTCCTGCCTCCCGATGACCGGCGAGCGCCCAACACCTCGGTTCGAGCGGGCCTTCGTCACGGGGGCGACCGGATACATCGGAGGGCGGCTCATGCGCCGCCTCTCGGAATCCGGTGTCGGCGCCAGCGTCATGGTGCGCGCTTCGTCTCCGCCGGATCGCCTTTCGGCTCTACCCGACGGGATCGATGTATTCAGGGATGACGGCGATACGGCAAACCTGACATCGCATCTGTCGTCCGCTGCGCCGCAGATCGTGTTCCATCTGGCCGCCCGTTACGTTGCAGCCGACAGGGACCAGGATATTTCGGAACTCGTCGCCG
>JAYPUG010000182.1:0-5195 GCA_038133965.1 Rhodospirillaceae bacterium
AGTCTGTCTCGGCCGATGTCGAGCCGCGGACCTTGCTCGTTCAGTATCTTCGCGAACATCTGGGCCTCACTGGCACCCATGTCGGATGTGACACCAGCCAGTGCGGCGCGTGCGTGGTGCATGTGAACGGCGAATCCGTGAAGTCCTGCACGACGCTGGCGATGCAGAACGAAGGCGCCGATGTCACCACGATCGAGGGGCTGGCCGACGGCGACACGCTGCATCCGATGCAGGAAGCCTTCCGCGAGAACCACGGCCTGCAGTGCGGTTTCTGCACCCCGGGCATGGTGATGAGCGCGCTCGATCTGGTTCAGAAGAATGCCGATCCGAGCGAAAAGGACGTCCGCGAGTGGCTCGAGGGCAACCTCTGCCGCTGCACGGGCTACCACAACATCGTCAAGTCCATCCTGGCCGGCGCGCAGGCACTGAAGGGATAACGCCATGACGGACACGGGCATCGGAGCCCCCGTCAAGCGCGTAGAAGACCAGCGTTTCCTGACGGGGAACGGCAACTACACCGACGACATCAACCGGCCGGGCCAGTCGCATGCCTGGATCCTGCGTTCACCGCATGCGCACGCGAAGATAAAATCGGTTGATATTTCGAAAGCCGAAGCCGCGGACGGCGTCATCGCCGTATTGACGGGCGCCGATATGGCGGCCGACGGCGTGGGCGGCCTTCCCTGCGGCTGGCAGATCCACAACAAGGACGGCTCGCCGATGTTCGAGCCGGCCCATCCGCCCCTCGCTGTGGACAAGGTTCGCCACGTCGGCGACCAGTTGGCAATCGTCATTGCCGAGACCCGCGAACAGGCGCGCGACGCTGCCGAGGCGATCCAGGTCGATTACGAGGTCCTGCCCGCAATCATCGACATGGATGCGGCACTTGCGGGCGGCACCCTGGTCCACGACGACGTGCCCAACAACCGCTGCTTCGACTGGGAGATCGGCGACAAGGAGGCCACCGATGCCGCCTTCGCGAATGCCGACACGGTCGTCTCGATCGACCTGGTCAACAACCGTCTGATCCCCAACGCGATGGAGCCGCGCGCCGCGATCTCGGACTATGACCGAACGACCGGCCGCTACACGCTCTACACCACGAGCCAGAACCCCCACGTCATCCGGCTGCTGATGGGTGCGTTCGTGCTCCAGATTCCGGAGCACAAGCTGCGCGTCGTGGCACCGGATGTCGGCGGCGGGTTCGGTTCCAAGATCTTTCACTACGCCGAGGAAGCGATCCTGACTTGGGCCGCGGCCAAGGTGAACCAGCCGATCAAGTGGACGGCCGAGCGTTCGGAATCCTTCGTCACCGACGCGCATGGCCGCGACCACGAAAGCCACGCCGAACTCGCGCTCGACAAGGACGGAAAGTTCCTGGGCCTTCGCGTGGCGACCAAGGCCAACATCGGCGCCTATCTCTCGACCTTCGGTTCCAGCGTCCCGACCTATCTCTACGCGACGCTGCTTGCCGGCGTGTACCAGACCCCGGTGATCTATGCCGAAGTGCAGACGGTGTTCACCAACACCGTGCCGGTGGACGCCTACCGCGGCGCGGGACGCCCGGAGTGCACCTACCTGCTCGAACGTCTGGTCAGCAAGGCCGCGCGTGAGACGGGCATCGACCCTGTCGAGCTGCGCAAGAGGAACATGATCCAGGCGGACCAGTTCCCCTACCAGACGCCGGTCGCGCTGCAATACGATTGCGGCGATTACCCCGCGTCCTTCGAGTCCGCGCTCAAGGCGGCCGACTATGCCGGTTTCGAGAAGCGCCGTACCGAGTCCGAAAAGGCCGGCAAGCTGCGTGGCATAGGCATCTCGACCTATATCGAGGCCTGCGGCATCGCGCCGTCGGCCGTCGCCGGCGCGCTCGGTGCCCGGGCGGGGCTCTATGAATCCGCACAGGTTCGGGTGCACCCGACAGGGTCGGTCACCGTGTTTACGGGCACCCACAGCCATGGTCAGGGCCACGAGACGACCTTCGCCCAACTGGTTTCCGACACGTTCGGAATTCCGATCGAGCATGTCGAGATCAGCCACGGGGACACCGACCAGGTCCAGTTCGGCATGGGCACCTACGGCTCGCGTTCGCTTGCGGTCGGCGGCCCGGCGATCCTGAAGGCGTGCAACAAGGTGATCGACAAGGCCAAGAAGATCGCAGCGCACATCATGGAGGCCGACGTCTCCGACATCGAGTTCTCCGACGGCAAGTTCACCGTCGCGGGTACCGACAAGGAGATGGCGTTCGGCGAGATTTCACTGGCCGCCTATGTGCCGCACAACTACCCGATCGAGGAGATCGAACCGGGTCTCGACGAGAATGCGTTCTATGACCCGCTGAACTTCAGCTTCCCGGGCGGCGCGCATATCTGCGAGGTCGAGGTCGATCCGGATACGGGCGACGTCGAAATCGTGAACTTCACGGCTGTGGACGATGTCGGCCGGGTGATCAACCCGATGATCGTCGAGGGCCAGGTTCATGGCGGCCTGACCCAGGGTATCGGACAGGCGATGCTGGAGGGCTGCGTCTATGACGCGGACGGCCAGCTCCTGACGGGTTCGTACATGGACTACACCATGCCCCGGGCGGACGACCTGCCGAACTACACGGTGGCGACGCAGAGCGTCATGGGGGCGTCCAACCCGCTCGAGGTGAAGGGTGTGGGCGAAGTGGGCGCCATCGGCTCCCCGCCCGCGGTGATCAATGCGATTCTCGACGCGCTGTCGCCGCTCGGGGTCGAAGACATTTCCATGCCGGCCACGCCGCAGCGCGTGTGGCAGGCCATTCAGGGTTCCACTATCCGCCAGGCGGCGGAGTAACGTCTGGCGAGGGAGGTAAGACGATGTACAGCTTCAACTATCAGAAAGCGGGTTCGGCCGACGAGGCCGCAAGTGCGGTCGGTTCCGCAGAGGACGGGCGCTTCCTTGCAGGTGGCATGACCCTGCTGCCGACCCTGAAACAGCGGCTCGCGCAGCCCTCGGACCTGGTCGACCTGGCCGGTCTCGGCGACCTTGTGGGGATCGAGGATGGCGGCGACAGCGTCACCATCAAGGCCATGACGCGCCATGTCGATGTCGCGAACTCCGATGTCGTGCAGAGCAAGATCCCGGCTCTCGCGAGCCTCGCCGGTCACATCGGCGACCCGCAGGTCCGCAATCGCGGCACCATCGGCGGTTCTCTGGCGAACAACGACCCGGCGGCGGATTATCCCGCTGCGGTCCTCGGCCTGAATGCAACTGTCATCACCAACCAGCGCGAGATCGCCGCCGACGACTTCTTCGACGGCATGTTCACCACCGCACTGGAGGAAGGCGAACTGATCACGGCCGTTCGGTTCCCGGTTCCCGACAAGGCGGGCTACACAAAGTTCCCGAACCCCGCCTCCCGCTATGCACTGGTCGGCGTGATGGTCGCCCAGACCGGTGACGAGACCCGGGTCGCGGTTACCGGTGCCGGCCAGGACGGTGTCTTCCGCGCCTCCGACATCGAGTCCGCGCTTTCGGGCGATTGGAGCGCGGATGCCGCCAAGGGCGTTGCGATGTCGGATGCCGATCTCAATTCCGACATCCATGCGTCCGCGGAGTATCGCGCACACCTGATTTCGGTCATGGCAAGCCGTGCGGTCACCGCTGCCGGCTGATCAAGATCCTTCAGACGACTGAAGCGAACGGCCGGGGTCATGCCCCGGCCGTATTGCTTGGTCGGCTTGGCGGAAGGAGGCCCGTGAGCTATATCAATCGCGGACTCCGGACATTGAAGTATCAATCGAGAAACGCGCGAACCGGGCGTTCGTGCCGCAACGCGGGTGAGAATACCTTTGGCCAGTCTTCCTGAGAACGTCGAAAACACGCTCGAGCTCCTCGCCGGCGGCAACTACGTGTCGGACCGCAGCCTGGCGACGGCCGTTTACCTTTCCCTGCAGCTTGGGCGCCCCCTCTTCCTCGAAGGTGAAGCGGGCGTGGGCAAGACCGAGATCGCCAAGGTCCTCGCCGATACGCTCGGCCGCAAGCTCGTCCGGCTGCAATGCTACGAGGGACTCGATGTCGCCTCAGCGGTTTACGAGTGGAACTACTCGGCCCAGATGATCGAAATTCGCATGGCCGAGGCGGAGGGCATATCCGACCGCGACCGGCTGGGTGACGACATTTTCTCGGACAAGTTCCTGATCCATCGCCCGCTGCTGCAGGCGCTGGAACCGTCTGCCAACGGCCCGCCCGTGCTGCTCATCGACGAACTCGATCGAACCGACGAAGCCTTCGAAGCGTATCTTCTGGAGGTGCTCTCGGATTTCCAGATCACGATTCCGGAGATCGGGACCGTGAGCGCGGACAAGCCGCCCGTGGTGGTGATCACCTCGAACCGGACGCGCGAGATACACGATGCCCTGAAGCGTCGCTGCTTCTACTACTGGGTGGACTACCCTGACGCCGAACGCGAACTGGAGATTCTCTCCATCAAGGCCCCGCAGGCCGACGCGCGGCTGTCGCGCCAGGTCGTGGAATTCGTCCAGGAACTGCGCACGATGGACCTGTTCAAGCTGCCGGGTATCGCGGAGACGATCGACTGGGCGTCCGCCCTCCATCAGCTCGACATCATCGAGCTCACGCCCGAGGCGATCGACGACACGCTGGGCGTTCTCCTGAAGTATCAGGACGACATCGCAAAGATTCGCGGCAGCGAAGCCGCCAAGATCCTCGACCAGGTCAAGTCCGAGGTCGCGATGGCGCAGACGGCCACGAGCTAGGTCCGCCCGGCCGTGTCCGAAAAGGCGATCCCCGACGCGGCCCGCCTGGCAATCCGGGCCAGGACAGCACTCGACGATATACCTGAGGCAGACGGGGCCGAGGACGGCCGGATTGCCACCAACATCATGCATTTCGCCCGCGTCCTGCGTTCGGCGGGACTGCCCGTCGGCGCGTTATCGAGGCCATCGACGCCGTCGAAACGGTCGGCGTGGGCAACCGCGACGACTTCTACTGGACGCTTCATGCCGTCTTCGTGAACCGCCGGGACCAGCGGGAAATCTTCGACCAGGCATTCCACGTCTTCTGGCGCAATCCGAAGCTGCTCGAACGCATGGCATCGCTCGTGCTGCCGTCCTTCGTCGACCCCGACGCGCAACAGCAGGCCGAGGAGATGAACCGCCGCCTCGCCGAAGCGCTTCAGCAGGAACGCTCCGAAATGCCCGGCGAAG
>JAYPUG010000183.1:0-5193 GCA_038133965.1 Rhodospirillaceae bacterium
TAGGCGTTTCCTCCCTAAGACTCGGGCCGTGCTTGTCACGGCCCTTTTTTCTTGCCGATCAGGCGCTTTCGAAGTCGTCCGGCGGCGTCGAGGCGCCGGGCCCCAGCGCGCGCTGCATGCGCACCGTATCGACCCAGCGGCCATGCTTGAAGCCGACTGCAGGCATGATCCCGATGTGTGCGAAGCCCAGCGCAGCGTGCAGGCCGATCGAGCCGGTGTTGCCGCTGTCGCCGATGACGGCGATCATCTGGCGGTAGCCGAGTTCCGCGCAACCTTCGATCACGGCGCCGAGAAGGGCGCGTCCCGCTCCGCGGCGATGGAAGCCGGGCGCGACATAGACGGAATCCTCGACCGTGTAGCGATATGCCGAGCGGTCCCGAAAAGGGCTGGCATATGCATAGCCGCAGATCGTGCCCGCAATCTCGCCCACGATATAGGGAAGCCCGCGCGCCGTGATTGCGCCGTGCCGGCGCGCCATCTCGGCCACGTCGGGCGGCACCTCCTCGAACGACGCAAGCCCGTTCAGCACGTGCCCGGCATAGATCGACTGGATCGCGGGCATTTCGTCCGCACGCGCGGGGCGCACGGTGAGTTCGCGATCTTCGTGCCGTTCGGGTGTTAACGGCGGCGTGGCCTCAAGCGGCCAGCGCGGCCGGCTCGAGTGCGGCCAGGCGCTGTGCGAGGAGGCTCATGTCGGCGGCAACATCGTCCAGCCCGGACGTGCGTTCGAAGCGCTGCTCGTCCATGTAGAGCGCCCGGTTGATCTCGATCTGCAGCGCATGGATGCCGCGTTCGGGACGTCCGTAGTTGCGCGTTATGAAGCCGCCGGAATAAGGCGCGTTGCGCACGACGGTGTAGCCCATGTCGCGCAGGGTTTCCTCGACCAGCGCCGTCAGCGGGCGCGCACAGGCGCGGCCGTGGGCGTCGCCGAGGATGAAATCGACCTGACGGCGCCGTCCGGCATCGTTCTCCATCGGCCCGCCGATCGAGGGCATCGAGTGGCAATCGATCAGGACGCACGAGCCGAACCGGATCCGTGTCTGGCGGATCAGGTCGTCGAGCGCGGCGTGATACGGGTGGTAACAGCGCTCGATCCGCTCGCGCGCTTCCTCGAAATCGAGCTTGGCGTCATAGATTTCCGCGCCGTTCGCGACCACGCGCGCGATCGTTCCCAGCCCTGCGGCCACGCGCGGCGAGCGGCGGTTCACGAACGCCGGGAGCGGCGTGTCGAACATGGCCGGATCGAGCTCGTAGGGCTCGCGGTTGGGATCGACGAAGGCACGCGGAAACAGCGCCTTCAGAAGCGGCGCTCCATGGTGCGGCACATGGGCGAACAGTTCGTCCACGAAACAGTCTTCCGAGCGCCGGATCGCCCGCGCGTCGAGGCGTGCAGCCGCGAGGAACGCAGCCGGATACTCCCGTCCGCTGTGGGGCGAGGAAAACACGCAAGGCGCAGTCTGCACGGCGGGGGCGAGAATCTCGATCGCCGCGTCGGCATCGTTGACGGTTTCGCGGTCCATGACCCGACTGATGTAGCGAAAAGCGCCGGACCTGTCACCTTTCGCACCGGGGCGCGCAGGCGAAACGGTTGTCCACCCGCGGCCGTCTGGCGTTCACCCTTTCGCAACGGCTTCGCCGTAATGTTTTGCCCGGTGTGCGCCGTCGGCGTACGCTCGGACATGCCCGGCACCGGGCACGAAAAGTTACGGATGGAACCATGGCGCGAATTCTCCTCGCCGAGGACGACCAGTCGATGCGCGATTTCCTGGCCCGCGCGCTCGAGCGCTCGGGTCATGACGTGACGGCCGTTCCCGACGGCCTGGCGGCACTCGACGCGGTCAACGAACGCGCCTTCGATTTGCTGATCGCGGACATCGTGATGCCGGGCATCGACGGGATCGAGGTGTCGCGCCAGGCGAACCGGCTGAACGCCGATCTCAAGGTGCTGTTCATCACGGGCTTCGCGGCCGTCGCCATGAATGCCCGTTCCGAGATGGGCGACACCAAGGTGCTCTCCAAGCCCTTCCACCTGCGCGAGCTGGTGGATCATGTAGACGCGATCCTCGAAGAGGTCGCCTGAGCCGGCACCGGGCTTTCCGGATTTCCCCGACGTGCCCTGATCGCGTGTGCTGGCATCGCGCGTTCGGGCGCGATACGTTTCCCGCCATCGACAACGAAATCCGACCCGGGAGGCACACCATGTCGAACGCTGCAGAGGCCGCGACCGCGCCCGACTACACACCCGATTCCGAAGACCGCACGGCGAAGCCCAGCGAGGTCGTTCACGAGGACGAGCGCTCGCGCATGGTCAGGTACACGATCGAGCCGGGCGAGCAGACAGGGTGGCATCACCACCAGCTCGACTATGTCGTGATCTACCTGACGGACGGCGAGCTCACCTCGCATTTCGCGGACGGGACCAGCAAGGTCTTCAACTACGAACGCGGGAAGTCTTCCGCCTACAAGGCGCCGGTCGAGCACAATGCGGTCAATACCGGCGACACCACCGTCATCGGCTTCGAGATCGAACTGAAGCCGTAGGCCGGACTGGCTGCGCGGCGGGGGCCGACCGGCCTCTTGCCTTGAACGGGGGTGCGGTGTATCACCCGCCCCGGTTCGTGGTTCCGGCGTGTCCGATGGCCACGGAAACCCGCATCAGGTGGGGCGCGTAGCTCAGCGGGAGAGCACTACGTTGACATCGTAGGGGTCGCTGGTTCAATCCCAGCCGCGCCCACCATTCTTCACCGAGAATACCGTCCGCGCGACGCGGCCCGCCCGGGTCACGGGCGTTTTATGCCCGCTACTGCGAACAGCTGCCGCCGCCGAGCACACAGAACTTCGCGCAGTGCGGATGGTTCAGCTTCACCGATCCATCCGCGAAGTTTCCGCGGTTCGCCGCCGCCGCTTGCGCCAGGCTCGTTCCCATCTCGAACGCCGGGTCGTAGGGCAGCAGCGTGCAGGGCAGCACGACGGGTGCGGCCTCGCCCTTGCGTTTGACGACCATGCGGCTGCTCGCACACATCATCGCATCCGGCGAGACGTCGAGTATGCCCCAGCACGCGGTGGTGATCTCGGGCACCTGCGCCTGCTCGTCCATCTCCGGGAAGAGGACGAGCCGTGCCGGGTCGTTTGCATCGATGGCGTAGCCGCGCCCGGCGAACAGATCGGCGAATCCCGCGCGCAGTGCGGCTTCGTCCTCGCCGGTGCGCGTGCGCCCGGCGACCGCCATGTCGAAGCCGTTGACGGACAGCCAGTCGAGCCCGTCCAGCGCGCGTGCGAAGCTGCCCGCACCGCGCTCCTCATCGTGCAGACGCTCGGAATAATGGTCGATGCTGACGCGGAACTTCAGGGCGGTGCCATATGCCGCGTGGAGGTCCAGCAGGGCCTGCTTGATGGCAGGCCGCTGCATCGGCTGCATCGCGTTGGTCAGGATCAGGACTTCGTGGCCGCGCTCGAGGCAGGTCTTCGCCATCGCGATCATGTCGGGATTCATGAACGGCTCGCCGCCGGTGAACCCGATCTCGCGGGTCGGCTCTGCGCGCTCTGCGATCTCGTCGAGGAAGGGCCCGATGTCAGCCAGGGTCAGATAGGCCAGCCGGTCGTTGCGCGGGCTCGACTCGATATAGCAATGCGCGCACTCGATGTTGCACAGGGTGCCCGTGTTGAACCAAAGGGTGGTCAGTTCGCGCAGCGCGACGTGCGCGCGCGGCTCGCCGCCCGCCGTGACGTCGGGGTCGGCGAAGCGTCCGTGCGGAGCGGGCGTGTGCAACGTCTCAAGCGTATCGGGCATATGGTTCTTCTTTCCGGCAGGCGCGCCGCAGACTATGCCCGATCGAGGGCGGATGCACGCGAACGCAGGGTCAGGCCGATCGCGAATGCGGCGTTGCCGATCAGCAAAACGCTTACGCAGATCCAAAGGAGCGCCGTGTACTTATGGGCACCGCCGAACAGCGCGATCGCCCAGTCCGCCTTGCCCTCGACGAAGAAGTAAAGCGCGGCGCCACCGAACGAGGCGGCGAAGCCCGTGACATAGGACCAGGCCGGGATGTTCCGCGCGTTGCCGAGGACGGCGAACAGCAGGACCGGCACCAGGAACATCGAGGCGGTGCCGGACACGGCGGTCGCGGCATAGAGGTCCCGGACGTCTGCCAGCATGACCAGGACCCCGCCCAGCATGAACAGCGCCATGGCGATGCGCCCGTTCGCGAGCGTCTCTCGGCCCAGGCCCATGTCGCGGATCGCCAGCCGGGCGGCCGACGACAGCGTGCTGTCGAGCGTGGACATCGCCGACACGATCAGCACGGCATTCAGGGCGATCAGCACTGTCGGGTCGAACAGGCGTGCCCATACGGCCTGCATGGACTCGCCACTGGCGGCCACGAGCCCGGCATGCACGCCGAGCAGCCCGAAGCCGAAGATGCAGATGGCCGAGATCCAGAATGCGTGCAGGAAGCTGCGGCGCGTGACGCTGCGGTCGGCAAGGAAGCCCCGGTCGGTCATCACCGGATCGTGGGCGGGATAGGACAGCACCTGCAGCGCCGCCACGGCCAGCAGCACCCAGCCGGGCACGGGACCGGCGACACCGGGTGCCTCGAACGCCGCGGCGAACGAGAAGTCCTCGAGCGTGACGATGGCGATGAAGGCTGATGCAAGGACGACGATGAAGATCAGCGCCTGCAGCACGTCGGTGCGCAGCGAGGCCCGCAGGCCGCCCAAAGCGGAATAGCCAAGCCCGAGCAGCGCCAGCGCGACGACGGCGAAGATGCCGGCATTCGTTTCGGGCAGCAGCGCGTCGAAAATAATGCCGACGACCAGCAGGTTGGCGAAGACCTCCGAGAGCAGGCGCAGGCCTATGACCAGGTTGAAACAGCGTGTCCCCGCCCGGCCGAAGCGCGCACGAAGGTATTCGTGTATCGAGCCGGACCCGGCGCGGAACCGGATGCCGTCGATGAAGAGCCAGCCGGTCAGGAAGCTCACATAGTAGGTGGTGTAGGCCAGCAGGCCCGGCATTCCGTAGAAGAAGCCGAGGATCGCGGCATTGAGCAGCGAGCGCGCGAAGATCCAGGTCGTGACCTGGCTGAGCACCAGCGTCCACAATCGGGGTGCGTGACCGGCAACATCGCGGCCGTCATAGAAGCCGGCGACGGTGCTGCGCCGGCCCGAAACCATGAAACTGCCGGCGACGACCAGCAG
>JAYPUG010000184.1:0-5187 GCA_038133965.1 Rhodospirillaceae bacterium
CCACCGGGCACACGGCAGCGAATGTCGAGACCGCGCGCATTCACGCTGCGCGCCTCCCAGGTCCAGGCGAACCGCGCGTCCTGGCCCGCGGCACGCGCAAACCCGGTCATACTACGTACGGTCATGTTCGAATTCCGGTGCGCGGATCGCCAGCGAAGGCGTCGCACCGATCTGCTGCTATCATGGTCGGCCTTATAGCTTGGTGCCGGTGGACCAACAAGCCGCCCGCGCCAGACCGCGAACCACAGCCATGGCCCGCCTTCCCGACCCCGAACACATTCTGATCACCGGTGCGTCGAGCGGCATCGGCGCCGCACTTGCGCACCACTATGCAGGCCCGGGGCGGCACCTCTCGCTCGGCGGACGAAACGCCGAACGGCTCGAACAGGTCGCCGCGGCATGCCGTGCCGCAGGCGCGACCTGCACCACGGCGGTGGGCGACGTCACGCAGCGTGCCGCGATGGCCGACTGGATTTCGGTCTGCGAGGCCATGCGACCGATCAATCTGCTGGTCGCCAATGCCGGGATCTCCGCCGGAACGATGAAACTCGGCAACGCGCCGGACGCAAACGACACCGAGGTGTTCGCAACGAACGTGGACGGGGTCGTGAACACGGTCGAGCCCATGCTCGATCGTATGTGCAGCCGCCGCCAGGGCCAGATCGCGATCATGTCGAGCCTTGCCAGTTTCCGTGCTTTCGGCACCGCACCCGCCTACTGCGCAAGCAAGGCCGCGGTGCGTTTCTATGGCGAGGGGCTGCGCCGCGCCCATGCGTGCGAGGGCGTGGCCATCAGCGTGATCTGCCCGGGCTTCGTACGCTCGCCCATGACCGATGCGAACGATTTCCGCATGCCCTTGCTTATGGACGCGGACCGGGCCGCCCGTATCATTGCGCGCGGCCTGGCCAGAGATCGCGCACGGATTGCCTTTCCACTGGCGATGTACTGGGCCGTTCGTGGCCTGTCCTGGATATGAAGGGAGACAAGGATGGATCAGAAACTTGCGGGCAAGACCGCGCTCGTCACAGGGGCCGCCGGCGGCCAGGGCGCGGCCGAGGCCAAGCTGTTCGCCGAAGCCGGCGCGCGGGTCGTCCTCGCCGACGTGCAGGACGAACCGGGAGAGGCCCGGGCACAGGAAATTCGCGACGCGGGCGGGGATGCCGTCTATCGCCACCTCGACGTGTCGAGCGAAAGCGGCTGGCAGTCCGTCATCGACGGCATTGCGGCGGACCAGGGCGCCCTCAACATCCTCGTCAACAATGCCGGCGTCGCGTTGCGCGGCGGGCGTGTGACGAACACGTCGCTCGAGGACTGGAACAGGGTCCTGTCGATCAACCTGACGGGTGCTTTCCTGGGAATCCGGACGGCGGCCCCCCTGATTCGCGATTCCGGCGGCGGCGCGATCGTCAACACCGGCTCGATCGCAGGTATGGTCGGGCATTTTGCGACGGCCTATTCGACCAGCAAATGGGGGCTGCGGGGCGTCACCAAGAGTGCGGCGATGGAACTGCTCGACTGGAACATTCGCGTGAACGCGGTCCACCCCGGTCTCGTCATGACGCCTCTGGTCGAAGGCTCGGACGACTTCATCGCGGCGCTCGGCGAACAGACACCCATGGAACGCGGGGCAACGGCTGAGGAGATCGCCTCGGTGGTCCTGTTCCTGGCCTGTGACGATTCCAGCTACATCACGGGTCATGACATCGCCGTCGATGGCGGTTTCACTGACTTCGGCGGCTACAACCGGGTCTTCAAGCAGGTGATGGCAAGGCCGGACCAGAAAATCTGACTTGCCCGTGCCGAAACGCTAGCGATTGTTCCGCCTTTCGCGCTGAATACGCCGCCAACGCGCGACGTTGCGGTTGTGCTCGGCAAGGGTGCGGGCGAAGGCATGCCCGCCTTCCCCGTCGGCGACGAAGTAAAGGGCGTCCGTCTCGGCCGGATTCAGGACGGCCGCGATGCTCGCGAGGCCGGGATTTGCGATCGGACCCGGCGGCAGACCGTCCCGGGTGTAGGTGTTGTAGGGATGATCGGTCTCGAGATCCGTGCGGGTGAGCGCGCGATCGAGCGGTTCGCCCGGCCCGACGAGGCCATAGGCGACCGTCGGGTCCGACTGGAGCCGCATGCCGCGGTTGAGCCGGTTGATGAACACCCCTGCCACGAGCGGGCGCTCGGCGCCGACCGCTGTTTCCCGCTCGACGATGGACGCAAGAACAAGCGCCTCCTGCGGAGTGGCGAGCGGCAGATCGGGTGCCCGCGCCGCCCACTGCCGGTCCAGCGCTGCGCGTTGGTCCGCCTGCATCCGGGCCACGACATCAGCCCGCGAGTCACCCCAGTTGTAATGATAGGTCTCGGGAAGCAGCGTGCCCTCTCCGACCGTGTCTGTTCCGGGCACATCGCCCGTCAGGCCGGGCGCTTCGGCGATTTCGGCCAGCGCGGCGCGGGTCGTCAGCCCCTCGGCCACGGTCAGCCGGCGCACGACCGTCTCTCCGGCCTGTAGCTTCGCCACCGCATCGCGCAGGCTCACGCCCGGCGCGAAATCGTATTCGCCCGCCCGCAGGGGCTGATTAGCGGCAAACAGGCGTATGGCGAGGGCGAACAACCGCGCATCTGCCGCAACACCCGCCTCGGCGAGGGTCGCACCGATATCGTGCCCCGATGCACCGCGCGGGATGACGAGGCGCGTCTTCGCGGCAAGCGGCCCGGGCTCGCTGTAGGCCCGGTGCAGGATGACGAGCCCCCCGGCCACGAGGGTCGCCAGCAGAATGACCAGAAAAACGAGCAACGACACGAAGCGCGCGAATCCGCGCCCGGAGCGGCCTGCCGCCTGCGCCTGCAATTCAGGTTCCTGATTTTCGTGTGTGTCGCTCACCCGGCGATGATAACCGGGAAGGCGGGATTCGGCGCGTGATGCGCCGGTCAGACCTCGGCGAAGACGAGGCTCGCGTTGGTCCCGCCGAAACCGAACGAATTGCTCAGCGCGTGGCGCACCTTACGTTCCTTCGCCTCGTGCGGCACCAGGTCGATATCGCAGGCATCCGAGGGATCGTCGAGATTGATCGTCGGCGGCACGACATCGTTGTTGATCGCCATGATCGAGTAGATCGCCTCGACCGCGCCGGCCGCGCCGAGAAGATGCCCGATCGCGGACTTGGTGGATGACATGGACAGTTCGTAGGCGTGATCGCCGAACAACCGCTTGACCGCGCCGAGCTCGATCTCGTCACCCAGCGGCGTGGATGTGCCATGCGCGTTCACGTAGTCGATATCCTCGGGGTTGAGCCCTGCCCGCTTGAGCGCGGCGCGCATCGAACGGAAGCCGCCGCTACCATCTTCGGCCGGTGCCGTAATGTGGTGCGCATCCCCCGACAGGCCGTAGCCCACGACCTCGCCATAGATCTTCGCGCCGCGCGCCTTGGCATGCTCGTATTCCTCGAGCACAACCACGCCCGCGCCTTCGCCCATCACGAACCCGTCCCGACCCTTGTCGTAGGGGCGCGACGCCGCCTCGGGCGTGTCGTTGTAACCGGTCGAGAGCGCACGGCAGGCCGCGAACCCCGCAATCCCGATCCGGCAGATCGCCGCTTCGGCACCGCCCGCAACCATCACGTCGGCGTCGTCCCACATGATCAGGCGCGCCGCATCGCCGATGGCATGTGCGCCCGTCGAGCAAGCGGTCACGACCGCGTGGTTCGGGCCCTTGAAGCCGTAGCGAATGGAAACCTGGCCGGAGGCGAGATTGATCAGCGCGGATGGGATGAAGAACGGACCCACCTTGCGCGGGCTCTCCGCATTCAGAAGGGTCGAACCCTCGTAGATCGTCTGCAGCCCGCCGATCCCCGAACCGATCATGACACCGGTGCGTTCGCGGTCTTCCTCGCCTTCGGGCTTCCAGCCGGAATCCTCAACGGCCTCCACCGCGGCGGCGATGCCATAGATGATGAACTCGTCGATCCGGCGCTGTTCCTTCGACGATACGTAATCGTCGGGGTTGAACAGCCCGTTACCGCCTTCGCCGCGCGGCACCTGGGCCGCGATCTTGGCCGGCAGGTCCGACACGTCGAACTTCTGGATACCGGCAGCCCCGGACTCACCGTTGGTCAGCCGGTTCCAGTTGTGCTCGAGGCCGACTCCCAACGGAGTGACCAGGCCCATTCCTGTGACGACGACACGTCTCATCGGGTACCGATCGGTTGGTGCACGGTCATCGCGGTGCGACGACGCCAGCGCGCCGGAGCGGCGCGCTGGTTAGCTCGCGGCCTCTTCGAGGAACTTGACCGCGTCACCGACAGTGAGAATTTTCTCGGCGGCGTCATCGGGAATTTCGCAACCGAATTCCTCTTCGAACGCCATGACAAGCTCGACGGTGTCGAGGCTGTCGGCCCCCAGATCGTCGATGAAGCTTGCGCTCTCGGAGACCTTGCCCTCATCCACACCAAGATGCTCGACCACAATCTTCTGAACGCGCTCGGCGATATCGCTCATTTCTGCCTGCCCTCAATTTTTTGTTTCGCAGCCCCGCCTGCGGGGACATCACACGTAAGAGATTTAAGACGATTCGGTTACCACTTGCCCCGAAAAACGATCCCTCATCCCTATCACAGCGCCTGGCCGCGAACCATAGCGGGTGTGGCGGGCGCCAACGAATGGCGCGACTTAGCCGCGTTCGCGCGCAACGTCAAGCGCACGGGCGGGATGCGGGCCGCGCCCGGCCTCAAAGCATGGCCATCCCGCCGTTCACATGGATCGTCTGTCCCGTCACGTATCCGGCCTCCTCACTGGCAAGGAACGCGGCACAAGCCGCGACATCACCGGGATTGCCCAGCCTACCGGACGGAATGCGGCCCAGCAGCGCCTCCTTCTGATCGTCCGAAAGCGCGTCGGTCATCGGCGTTTCGATGAAACCGGGCGCGATGCAGTTCACGGTGATACCCCGGCTCGCGACCTCCTGGGCCAGTGCCTTGGTCATGCCGGTAAGCCCGGCCTTCGACGCGGCATAGTTGACCTGTCCAGGGTTCCCCGTCGCGCCAACGACCGACGTGATCGTGACGATCCGTCCCCAGCGCGCCTTCATCATCCCGCGCAGCACCGCCCGGCTAAGGCGGAAGGACGCCGACAGGTTCACGTCGATGACCTGCTGCCACTCCTCGTCCTTCATGCGCATGGCAAGATTGTCGCGTGTCAGCC
>JAYPUG010000185.1:0-5176 GCA_038133965.1 Rhodospirillaceae bacterium
AGCTGTCGGTCCGCGTGTAGGCGTCATAGAACAGGTTCTTGTTCGACCATTCGAAATCGAAGGCCAGCGTCAGCGCCTCGCGCACGCCCCGGTCCTGGAACATGGGCTTGCGCAGGTTGAACACGAAACCCTGGATCGGGGCCGTGCGCTGGTGCGGAAACTCGCGCAGGATGATCTCGCCCGCCTTCACCGCGCGCGCATCGGTGAACTCGGTCGCCCAGGCCTTCGAGGAGTTCTCCGACCAGCGGTCGATCGTGCCGCCCTTGAAGGCCTCGCGTGCCACGGTCGGGTCGCGGAAATACTCGAAGCGGATCGAATCCACGTTGTTTCGCCCGACATTCACAGGATGGTTCCGTCCCCAGTAGTCGGGAACGCGCTCGACCGTGACCGAGCGGCCGGTTTTCACGTCTGCGATCCGGTACGGACCGCTGCCCAGCGGCGGCTCCAGCGTGGTGCCGAACTCGCGCCCCTCCCAGTAGTGCTTCGGCAGCACCACGAGCTGGCCGATGATCAGCGGCAGCTCCGGGTTCTGCACATCGCCGAAATCGAAGCGCACCTTGCGCGGTCCGGTCTGCGAAACCGTTGCCACGTCGCGGTAGTAGAAGCGGTAGAACGGTGCGCCCTTCTCGCGCAGCGTGTTGAACGAGAAGATCACGTCAGCCGGCGTGATCGGCATGCCGTCATGCCAATGGATGTCGCCGCGCAGCTCGTACTCGACCCATGAACGGTCGTCGGGCACGTTCATCGTCTCGCACAGCAGGCAGTACTGGCTGAACGGTTCGTCGGCCGAGGATTCCGTCAGCGTGTCGTAGATCATGCCGGCGCCGGCAGCCGGGTTTCCCTGGATGACGAACGGGTTGAGGCTGTCGAAGGTGCCGACGACCGAGCGCACCTCTTCGCCGCCTTTCGGTGCGTTCGGGTTCACATAGTCGAAATGCGCGAAATCGGGTGCGTACTTCAGCGCACCGTGCATGGCCATGCCGTGCGCGGGGCCGCCGGTGCCGGTCAGGGCCGATGCCGGCCCGGCAAGGGCGGCGGACAGGCAGATGCCCGCGAACGCCGCGATTGTTTTTCTGCGCAACATGGTTCCTCCCGGACGGACCCGACCGCCCGCCCATAGATGGGGCCACAGGCCCCTGCCGATCAAGGAAAACCGGCGCTCCGTCACGCGGATGTTAGGTTTTGCCCAGGTCGTGCCGCAATTCGTGCGCGCGGCGGCCGGAATCGCCGTCAGACGGCCTCCGCATGGGCGGTGAGGCCGAGCGACTGTGCGGTGTTGTCCACGGCGGCGAGACAGGTCGCGGCCCGCTCGGCGGGTATCCACACCTCCAGCGAGATCACGTAGTCGCCGGCGGCGCCGGCGGGCACGCGCGCGCAGTCCATGCGTACGATGTTCGCGCCGTAGTCGGCAAAGGCCTCGGTCAGCCGCGCGACGAGGCCCGGCCGGTCGGTGCCGCGCAGTTCGACCCGGTGGGTGACGTGCGCGCTCTCGCCGTGCCGGGCGCCGAGCGTGAACGGCGCGACCGAGATGTCCGCGCCGGTGAGTTCGGGCAGACCGGCAAGTGCGGAGCGCACCTCGTCCGCCGTGAGCGCATCGGGGAGCGTGGCGACGGCCGCGAACTCCGCGCCCTCGCCCAGGACGGCGAAGCTCGCATCGCCCAGGTCGGCACCCAGATCGAACAGCCGGCCCGCCACGGCGGACAGCAGCCCGGTCCGGTCGGGGCACGAGATCGCGATACGTACGTCGTGAGCCATGGCGCTCTCCTCTAGACGGCCAGCGCTTCCAGCGCGTCGGCATGCGCCGCGGGATCGCCCGCCGCCAGCACCGAGCCCGGCGAATCCAGGTCGAGCGGCCGCCCTTCCCAGTCGGTGATGATGCCGCCCGCGCCGGCGACGATCACGGCGTGGGAGAGATAGTCGTAGGGCTTCATCCCGCTCTCGGCGACGATGTCGGTCTGGCCGGATGCGACCATGGCGTAGGCCCAGGCGTCGGTTCCGAACCGCGTGTCGCGCACCATTTCCTTGAGCGATGCGTATCGGGCCGCGTCGGCCGCACCGAACATGTCGGGCGAGGTGGTGCACATCTGCGCATCGGCGAGCGATGCGCACGGGCGCGCGCGCGCGGGGCCGTCATCGTTGCCGCCGAACCAGTGCCGCGTCTCTTCGCCCGCGATCCCCAGCCAGCGTTCGCCCAGCGCGGGATAGCTGTTCAGTCCCAGCACGGGCGTGCCGTCGCGGACCAATGCGATCAGCGTCGCGAACAGCGGGATGCCGTTGACGAAGGCGCGCGTGCCGTCGATGGGGTCGAGCACCCAGATCCACTCCGCGTCGAGGCGGACGGAGCCGTGTTCCTCGCCGAGAATCCCGTGTTCGGGAAACGCCGCCTCGATCGCCTCGCGCATGGCGGCCTCGGCCTCGCGGTCGGCCCGGGTGACGGGGCTGGCATCGGCCTTGAGCTCGACGTCGAAGTCGCTGCGGAAATAGCGCAGGGCCGCCGCCCCGGCCGCGTCGGCAAGCCGGTGCGCAAGGGATGCGAACCCGGGATCGATCTGGTCGGCCACGCCGGTCATTCCCCGCAAATGCAAAGCGGCGCTCGAAGCGCCGCCTTGAACTTACTTCAGTGTGGTGGCCGGCCGCTACTGCGCGGGCAGGGGGGGCGGCGTGTCGGCATTGGCGCGCAGATAGGCGATGACGTTCGCCCGGTCCTTGACGTTCGAGATGCCGTTGAAGTTCATCTTCGTGCCGGCAAGGAAGTCCTTCGGCTTGGCCAGGAACGCATTCAGGTCTGCGTAGGTCCACTCACCGCCCATCGCCTTGATGGCGTCGGAGTAGGCGAAGCCCGAAGCCGCGCCCTTTGCGCTGCCCACGATGTTGTAAAGGTTCGGGCCGATCTTGTTGGGCCCGCCCTTCTCGACCGTGTGGCAGGAGCCGCAGCGCCGGAATGCGCGTTCGCCCGCCGATGCGTCGGCCGATGCCAAGAGCGGTCCGACCGGCTCGAGCACGGGCGCTTGCGGCACCGCTGCTACCTGGCTGCCGCCCTCTGGAACGTCGATCTTGTAGGCGTTGGCCTCGTGATGCTCGGCGTGGGTCGCCTCGTTGATGACGATGCCGATCGCGAACGCGACGGTCAGCGCCACGAGAACCGACCCCCAGACCTTGTGAAAATCGCCACCCATGTGTCGCTTTCCCCGCTTGAATCGCTCGATGACAGGAGCCGAACGCCCCCGCGCGCCGCGAATGTAGCGAGCGCGCCCACGCCTGTCCACGGCCCCCCGTGAGCCGGCGCGGTTCCGTTCTTCGGCGTCGAGATATATCTTTCGCGCAGGCGGCGGACCAGCGCCGATACGTATCTCGCGGCATTAGGTCGCAGCATTCCGGATGGAGGCCAAATCCTTGGCAGATGGGCAAGAATCACGCAGCGCGCCGGCACGTCCGGTGATCGCGATTCCGGCGCGGATGGCATCGACCCGCCTGCCCGGGAAGCCGCTCGCCGACATCCACGGCATGGCGATGATCGTCCAGTGCCTGCGCCGGGCCGAGGAAGCGGGTATCGGCCCGGTCGTCGTGGCCTGCGCCGAGGATGAAATCGCGGACGCGGTCACGGCGGCGGGGGGCATGGCGGTTCTGACCGACCCGGACCTGCCGTCGGGTTCCGACCGCATTCATGCCGCCCTGGAGGCCTGGGATCCCGACGGTGCCTACGACGCCGTGGTGAACCTGCAGGGCGACCTGCCGACGCTCGATCCGGCCATCGTGCGGGCCACCTTCGACGTCCTGGCCGATCCCGCGGTGGACATCTCGACCGCGGCCGCGGCCATTTCCGAGGAGGAGGAGCGTACGAACCCCAACGTCGTGAAGGCGGTCATCGCGCTGGCGGACGGTGTGCGCAACGGGCGGGCGCTCTATTTCAGCCGTGCGACCGTGCCGACCGGGCCGGGCGACCATTTCCATCATATCGGGCTCTATGCCTACCGGCGCGACGCGCTGGCGCGGTTCGTCGCACTGCCGGCCAGCCCACTGGAGACACGCGAGAAGCTGGAGCAGCTGCGTGCGCTGGAAGCGGGGATGCGCATCGATGTGGCGCTCGTTGACACTGTTCCGCTCGGTGTCGATACTCCCGCCGACCTTGAGCGCGCGCGCGCCCTTCTGGCTTGACCGGCGCGGCCCGCGTTCCCGATAGATGACCCGAATCCGATGACCGACACGAACGACAGGGCCGGCGATCCGGCCAACACGATCGCCTATCAGGGCGTCCCCGGCGCCAACTCGCACATCGCGTGTGCCGAGGCGTTTCCGGATATGACGCCGCTGCCCTGCGCGACGTTCGAGGACGCGTTCGCGGCGGTCGAAAGCGAGGGCCGGGCGAGCCTGGCGATGATCCCCATCGAGAACACGCTGGGCGGGCGTGTGGCGGATATCCATCACCTGTTGCCGGCGTCGAAGCTCTATATCGTGCGCGAGCACTTTCTTGAGGTGCAGTACCAGCTACTCGCGACGTCCGATGCGACGCTGGAGGGGCTGACCGAAGTGCGCAGTCATGCGCAGGCGCTGGCCCAGTGCCGCGAGCAGCTCGCGAGCCTTGGGGTGCGTACCGTGGCGCGTGCCGACACCGCCGGGTCGGCCATGGAGGTGGCCGAGCTGGGCGACCCGACCGTGGGTGCGCTGGCGCCGCCGCTGGCGGGCGAGATCTATGGTTTGCAGGTGCTGCGATCGCGCTTCGAGGATCGGATCGGCAACACCACCCGGTTCGTCGTGCTGGCGCGTGCGCGCCGGGACCCCGACCCGGCCGACGGGCCGTGCATCACCTCGATCATCTTCGAGGTGCGTTCCGTTCCCGCCGCGCTCTACAAGGCGCTCGGCGGTTTCGCCACCAACGGCATCAACATGACCAAGCTGGAGAGCTACATCTCCGGCGAACGGTTCTCGGTGGCCCAGTTCTATGCCGAGATCGAGGGCCACCCCGCCGACGCGGCCGTGGACCGGGCGTTCGAGGAGCTCAACTACTTCTCGAAAAACGTGCGGGTCATGGGTGTGTTCGGCGCCGACGCCTATCGCAGCCAGTAGTGCTGTCAGATAGACAGCTAGAAAAAGGCCCCGCTATAGCGGGGCCTCCATTCGGGTTGTGGTGTGAGCGTCAGAACAGAAATTACGCTGCGATCTCGGGCTCGCCCTTAAC
>JAYPUG010000186.1:0-2274 GCA_038133965.1 Rhodospirillaceae bacterium
AGCCAACGTGTTCGCCGGAGATCAGTCCCGGCAGGTAGCGCTGCTTCTGGTCCTCGGTACCGTTGCGGCGGATCTGGTTCACGCACAGGTTCGAATGCGCGCCGTAGGAAAGCCCGACCGAGGCCGAGGCGCGGCTCACCTCCTCCATGGCAATACAGTGCTCGAGATAACCGAGGCCGGAGCCGCCATACTCCTCCTCGACCGTGATCCCGTGCAGGCCGAGTTCGCCCATCTCGGGCCAGAGATCGATGGGAAACCGGTTCTCCCGGTCGATCTCCTCCGCGCGCGGCGCGATCCGGTCGGACGCGAAGCTGCGCACGCTGTCGCGCAGCATATCGGCCGTGTCGCCCAGGTCGAAATTCAGGCTGGGATACTCGTTGGGGATCATCTCGTTCTCACTCCCGTTCGACCGTCGTACTCGCCATCATGATCGACTGCCAGAAACTCGCGCACAAGCGCCCCGCACAACTATTCGGCAGCTTCGAGTTTCCGGGTTGCTTCCAGTTCCGTAAGCCTGTCTCGGCAGCGTTCGGCGTAACCGTCCATGTTCGCAATTGCGATCTCGAGGTCGCGCCGCTTCTCCGCGAGAATCGCGCGCTTGTCGTCCAGTTTCTCCAGCAGGGTCCGCAATTGCCCGGCTTCACCCTGGGGGGCCGTGTAGAGATCGATGATCTCCTTCGCTTCGGCCAGGGAAAAGCCCAGGCGCTTGCCGCGCAGAACGAGCGCCAGCCGAACCCGGTCCCGCGCCGAATAGATGCGCCTCTGGCCGTCGCGTGCGGGCGAGATAAGGCCTTCCGACTCGTAGTGCCGCAGGGCCCGGGCGGTAATCCCGAACTCGCGCGACAGGTCGGATATGGTGAACGTGCGTTCCATCGCCTTAGTTTACGTTTACGTAAACGTCATGCAAGAGAAAAATCAAAGAAACAACTCAACTGATTGAATTCATGAAATGATTATCCGTGTTCGCGGATCAGGCGCGCCTTCTGACGCTCCCAGTCCCGCTTTTTCTCTGACTGGCGCTTGTCATACTTGCGCTTGCCGGCGGCAATACCGAGATCGACCTTTGCTACACCACGGCCGTTGAAATAGATCGATAGCGGAATAAGCGTAATTCCCTCGCGCTGGATCGAGCCCACCAGCCGGTCGAACTCCCGCCGGTGGACCAGGAGCTTTCGCGGACGCCGCTCCTCGTGGCCGAAGTTCCGCGCCGAGGCGTATTCGGGAATGTACGCGTTGAACATCCAGAGTTCGCCGTCGCGCTCGCCCGCCCAGGCATCGACCAGGCTCGCCTTGCCCTCACGCAGGGATTTCACCTCCGAACCGTGCAGAACGATGCCGGCCTCGAGATTGTCCTCGATCGTATAGTCGTGACGCGCCTTTCGGTTCTGGGCGACGATCTGGCCCGGTGGCGCCTTTTTCGCGGCCATGATTCTCGAACGGTCGGCCCGCTAGTTCAGCAGGCCGGCCGACACCATCGCGTCGCGCACCAGCTTCTGCGTGTTCTGGTTCGCCGGCGTCAGCGGCAAACGGACATCCATGGTGCACTTCTCCAGCACCGATGCGGCGTACTTCACCGGTACCGGGTTGGGCTCCACGAACAGCGCCTGGTGAAGCGGAAAGAGTCGGGCGTTGATGGCCATGGCGTCGCGCTGACGGTCGTCCTGCCAGGCGTCGTGCATTTCCGCGCACGCGCGCGGCGCGACATTGGACGTCACGGAGATGCAGCCGTCGCCGCCGTTCGCCATGAACGACATCACAGTCGCGTCCTCGCCCGAAAGCATGCAGAAATCCTCGCCGATTTCCTGTCGCATGGCGAGCGGACGCGTCAGGTCGGCTGTCGCGTCCTTGACCCCGACGATAGTCGGGCAATCCGCGGCCAGTCGGGCCATCGTCGCGGTGCTCATGTCAATCACCGAGCGTGGCGGGATATTGTAGATGATGATCGGCAGGTCCACCGCATCGGCCACCGCCTTGTAGTGGGCGTAGAGGCCGTCCTGACTGGGCTTGTTGTAGTAGGGCGTGACGATCAGGCAGGCATCCGCACCCGCCTTCTTGGCGTGTTCGGTCAGGTGAATGCACTCTTCCGTCGAGTTCGAGCCTGTGCCCGCGATCACCGGCACGCGTCCGGCCGCCGCCTCGATGCACATTTCGACCACGCGCTCGTGCTCGTCATGGCTCAGGGTCGGCGATTCGCCTGTGGTGCCCACGGGGATGAGCCCGTCGGTGCCCTCTTCGATCTGCCATTCGACCAGCGCCTGGTAGGCCGCCTCGTCC
>JAYPUG010000186.1:2284-5170 GCA_038133965.1 Rhodospirillaceae bacterium
GGAGTGATCAGAGCGGTCAGCGATCCCTTGAACATCTTGGCCTCCAGCCCGTTCCCGCCGATGGGACCGGGTCTTTCGCGCGGACGATAACGGCTCGGATCGGCCCTCACAAGGCGGATCGGCGTACACCGTTCGGCAATATTTCCGCCGATATTGTCGCAATACTGGTCAGGAATGTCCGCCATCCCTAAACTTCGGCGCGGGAGTAACGGCCTGGTCATGCTGATGATTCGACGCTCCGACGCCGCTGCGCGCGCCCTCGCGCTGGCGCTATCGCTGGCACTGGCTGCCGTCGCGTCCAGGGTCGGAATCGGCAGACGCACGGTTTGTCACCGCGGCGGAATACGAGAACTGGCGCGCCGTCGCGCGTCACCGCGCCGCGATCACCGACCCCCTGCTGGCCAAGTACGGCGCATGGCTCGCCTTCCAGCACGACACGAATGGCCACACCTTCGACGACCTCGCGGCGTTCCTGGATGCGAACCCCGACTGGCCGCGGCGCTCCGAGCTTCTCCAAAGAGCGGAAAGCGCAATCGACTCCGGCACTTCGCGCGCTGCCGTCGTCGACTGGTTCGAACGCAACCCGCCCACCACAGGAACCGGCGCGCTGGCCCACCTCGACGCACTTTCGGCGCTCGGTCGCAGCGACGAGGCCGCACAGCTGGCTCCCCACTACTGGGTCGAGCGCGGGTTCGACGCTCAGGATGAACGTGCCTTCCTGCGCCGATACGGCAAGCACCTAACGCGCGCGGATCACGAATCCCGCCTCGACCGGCTCATCTGGGACCAGCACTACGGCTCGGCGCGCCGGATGTTCCGCAGGGTCGAACCCGGTATCGCGGCGCTGGGCGCGGCGCGGGTGGCACTTCTCAGGCGCACCCCCGGCGTGGACGGCGTCATCGCGCGCGTGCCCGATAATCTGCGCGATGCCCCCGAACTCTGGTACGAACGCCTTCGCTGGCGCCGCCGCAAAGGCAACGACGATGACGCGCGCGAGGTCCTGTACGACCTGGCAGGACTGCGCCCAAACCCCGAGCGCTGGGCACTCGAAGGGCGAATCCTCGCGCGCCGCGCGCTTGGCGAGGGTCACTATACGGAGGCCGTACGCCTGGTCTCCGGTCACGGCCTCGACGCCGGGGCCGAGTTCGCAGAATCGGAGTTTCTCGCCGGCTGGATACGCCTGTCGTTCCTGGAAGAGGCCGGTGCCGCGCTCGATCACTTCGCGGGCCTCTATGACGGCGTTCGCTACCCGATCAGCCGGGCCCGCGGCGCCTACTGGACCGGCCGTGCGGCGGCGGCCCAGGGCGACGCCGACACGGCGCGCAACTGGTGGTCACGCGCGGCCGACCACCCGGCCACCTTCTATGGCCAGCTGGCCCAAGAAGAACTCGGTACGCCCGTCACGCAGTTTTCGTTTGCCGAGCCGAGCGACCCGCAGGCCCGTGAACGCTTCGCGGCCAATGAACTGTCCCGGCTGGTACGCCAGCTGCACATGCTGGGCGCAGACGCACAGTTGCGCCCTCTCCTGCTCCACATGTCAGGCCTGGCCACTGACCTTGAGGAACGTCTGCTGGTGGCGGAACTCGCGGCGGCGGTCGATCGCCCCCGCGAGGCGGTGCGCGCGGTGAAACGGGCGAACCAGATCGACAATGTCATCGCGGCGGAGGGCTATCCGCTGGTCACATTGCCGCAGATGGACGACACGCCCGGGCTGGAAGATGCGCTGGTCCTTTCCGTCATCCGGCAGGAAAGCGCATTCGACGAACGCGCCATCAGCGGCGCGGGCGCACGCGGAATGATGCAACTCATGCCGGCGACCGCACAGCGCGTGGCCGATACGCTCGACCTCTCCTACAGCCGCGCACGGCTCCTGTCGGATCCCGACTACAACATCCGCCTCGGCAGCACCTATCTGGCACGGATGCTCGACAGGTTCGATGGCACGGTGCCGCTGGCCCTCACGGCCTACAATGCAGGGCCGCACCGGGTATCACGCTGGATTCGCGAGTTCGGCGATCCACGCACGGACGACATCGACATGATCGACTGGATCGAGACAATTCCGTTCAGCGAAACCCGCAACTACGTCCAGCGTGTCATGGAATCCGTCGCCGTGTACCGGCACCTGCTGGACGAGACCCAGCTGGCCGGCCTGAACGGACCGCGGCCCGCCCACGGCAGTGCCGGCCAGTAGCGCGGCACACACAATGACCGTAGATCGTATCGAAGGGATCGAAGCCTGCGTCTTCGACGCCTACGGGACGCTGCTCGACTTCAATTCGGCGGTCATGCGGTGCCGCGACGAAATCGGAGCGGACGCCGAACACCTGTCGGATATCTGGAGACAGAAGCAGCTGCAGTACACCTGGCTGCGGAGCCTGATGGGCCGGCACGCCGACTTCTGGCAGGTGACGGGCGAAGCACTCGACTTCGCGTTGGCTGCGGTCGGGATCGGCGACACCGATCTGCGTGACCGCCTGATGGCGCTCTATCGCGAACTCGATACCTTCCCGGAAGTCGTAAGGACTCTCGAACGTCTAAAGGCCGGCGGCATGCGCACCGCGATCCTGTCGAACGGCGCACCCGAGATGCTCGAAAGCGCAGTCACCGCCGCCGGTATCGCCCGGCTGCTCGACGACGTGCTGAGCGTCGAGGATGTGGGCGTATTCAAACCCGATCCGCGTGTCTATCAAATCGCGGTGGACAGGCTGGGTGTCGAGGCCGAAGCCATATGCTTCATGTCTTCAAACGGATGGGACGCGGCCGGCGCTGCGGCATTCGGTTTCCGCGTCGTGTGGATCAACCGTTACGGCCAACCGGTCGAACACCTTCCCGCCAGGCCCGAGATCGAGATCGACACGCTGGAACCATTGCCCGACCTTCTGG
>JAYPUG010000187.1:0-5168 GCA_038133965.1 Rhodospirillaceae bacterium
CGATTGTCGTGCGCGATGAACTCGAAAGCGGCATTCTTGTCGAAACCGCGTGTTTGCCAACTCTGACCGAAATCTTCTTTGGCGTTACTGTTGAACGGCGGTTTCCCAATCCATTGCTGGCTGAATTGTTGAAGGACAATAATCCGGTGAAAATCTGATCGATTTTTGGTCCCGCCAGGCTCAAGGCAGCCTCGGGAAATGAGCCTGTCCAGATCAAGAGGGAGAAAGTTTGATCCCGGTTCCTCTCCCTCCGCCAACTATCCCCGCTGAAGGCTTAGTCAGACCAGCCGGCTTGGACCGGGCAGGGCGGTTCCCCGGCCGCTGAGGACGAAAAATCGATTCCGTCTCCTCAATGCATTGCCTGCAGTAATTTACGCGACCGCGATGCTGTAGATTCTTTATCCGCTGTTGCGGCGTCCGGAATTCGGAGACTGGTTCGCATCGGACTGACAGGACCGCCACCCTACGCCTTCGGCTTCGGGTGGCAGGCCACGAAGTGGACTGACCCACGAACCGCTTAGGCGTAGGAGTGTCCGCCGTAGCTCCGCCAGGAGCGAAGGCGGACTTTTTCCGACATCCGCTAAACCTGCAGTTTCGGTTTTTCACCGACGGTGAAGTCGTGATTCCATGCGTCGTGGCGTTGCAGGAGTCGCCATGTGGTACGTCTACTTTCTCCGTCTCGGAAATGGGCATGTTTACGTTGGTTCGACGGGCAATCTCCGTCGTCGTATTCAAGCTCATAACTCCGGGGACGTTCCATCCACGCGTGCGCACGTGCCGGCGCCGCTGGAATCCTACATGGCGGTGACCACGCGCGAACGCGCTGTCCAGCTTGAACGCTATTTCAAGTCGGGTTCCGGAAAGGCATTCGCGAAGAAACGCTTCCTCTGAGGAGTGGTTGCGGGTTCGCTCATCCATCACACAACGCAAACACCGCACGGGCGAACCTATTCCCGCGTCTGCGCTGCGCCCGCTCAAGCCTGCGTGAGGTGCCGGCGCTATAATGCGTCTTCCCGTCTGCGGCCGTGCCGCCGACCAAACCCCGGAGGACGCCATGACCGCTCGCAAGACAGACGCCAAGACCTTCCGCCAGCTCGTTGCCGAGAAGGCGCCGCTCGTCACGCCGGGCGCGCACGATGCGCTGACCGCGCGGATCATCGAGCAGACGGGCTTCGACGCCTTCATGATCGGCGGCTTCCAGATCGTCGGCGCGCGCTACGGCGTGCCGGACATCGGCCTGCTCGGCCTCGGCGAGATCTCGGCGGGCGTGCGCGACATCCTCGCGGTCACGGACCTGCCCTGCCTCGTCGATGTCGATACCGGATACGGCGACGTGAAGAACGCCGTCTATACGCTCAACCACTACGAGCGGCTGGGCGCGCAGGCGATCTTCATCGAGGACCAGCTTGCGCCCAAGCGCTGCGGCCACATGGCGGGCAAGCGCATCGTCCCGGCAGAAGAGATGGAGGGGAAGCTGCGCGCGTGTGCGGGCGAGCGGGTCGATCCGGACACCTTCATCATCGCGCGCACCGACGCGATCGCCACTGACGGCCTCGACGAGGCGCTGCGCCGCGGCGAGCGTTACATGAAGGCGGGCGCGGACGCGCTGTTCGTCGAGGCGCCGACATCGGTCGAGGACATGAGGCGCATCTGCGAGGAACTGCCCGTGCCGCAGCTCGCCAACATGATCGAGGGCGGGGTGACGCCGCTGATGCCGCCGGCCGAGCTCGCCGAGATCGGCTATTCGATCGCCAGCTACGGCATCACGACGCTGATGCTGACGGCGCGCACGATCCGCGACACGCTGGCCGACATCAAGAGCGGCGAACTGGCGCTGGCCAACACCGGCCTGTCGTTCCCGGAATATCTCGACATCGTCGGCATGCCGCGCTGGGCGGGCATCGAGGACGGCTACGACACGGCCCGGTGATGGGGCATACTGTTGATTGTATTGAACGGCCTTTCTGCACAACGAAGGCTGGATAAGGGGGAGACAGACCGATGCGCACGGAAGAGATCAAGGTCCAGCTCAGCGATGGCGAGATGAGCGCCTATGTCGCCTATCCGGACAAGACCCCGGCGGGGGCGATCATCGCGATCATGGAAATCTGGGGCGTCAACGACACGATGAAGGCGCACGCCCACGAATTCGCCGAGGCGGGCTATATCTGCCTCGTGCCCGACCTGTTCTGGCGGCTGGGGCCGGACGTGATCCTCGATTCCGACAACCCGGACGACTGGATGCCGTCGCTCGACCGCTACTACCGGTTCGACTACGACCTGGGCGCCAGGGACATGGAAGAGACCATGAACTACCTGCGCGGGATCAAGGGCGGGAACGGAAAGGTCGGCGCGGTCGGCTATTGCCTGGGCGGCAAGATGTGCTTCCTCATGTGCGCGCGCACCGACATCGACTGTGCGGTCGGCTACTACGGCACCTATATCGAACACGTCATCGGCGAGGCCGACAACCTGTCGCAGCCCTTCATGCTGCACCAGGCGCTGTCCGACACCTGGGTGCCGCCGGCGGTGTGCAAGTTCATCGAGCTCAAGATCGGCGACAAGCCGAACGTGACGATCCACAAGTATCCCGATGCCGAGCACGCCTTCGCGCGCCACGGCGCGGGCTCCTATTCCGCACCCGAGGCGGAGGCGGCGCTGGAACGCTCGGTCGCCTTCTTCGACGCGCACATGCGCGAGCCGGCGCTCGAACCCGCCTGATCCGGGCACGTCCTCGACACGTCCCGTTTTTCCAACCGCGGCGCCCGGGAGGCAGCATGCGCAAGCTCGACATCTTCAACCACATCATGCCGAAGGAGATCTTCGACCAGCTCGAGGACTGGGTGCCCGGCCACCCGATCGCCAACCTGTTCCTTGGCGTTCCGGCCCTTTGGGACCTCGACGAGCACTTCCGGGTGATGGACGGCTTCGAGGACTACCAGCAGGTCCTCTCCCTATCGAACCCGCCCATCGAGACCCTGGGCGATGCGGCGAAGACGCCGGAGATCGCGGAGAAGGTGAACGACGCGCTCGCTGCCCTGTGCGACCGCCACCCCGACCGCTTCCCGGCCTTCATCGCCTCGCTGCCGATGAACAATCCCGATGCCTCGGTGCGCGAGGCCGAGCGTGCGGTGAAGACGCTGGGCGCGCGCGGCGTCCAGATGTTCACCAACGTCAACGACATCCCGCTCAGCGACGCGCGCTTCTTTCCGGTGTTCGAGGCGGCGGCGGGCTTCGATCTGCCGATCTGGGTCCACCCCATGCGTCTTGGCAACCACCCCGATTATCTGACCGAGGACGCCTCGGAGGCCGAGATCTGGTTCACCTTCGGCTGGCCGTACGAGACGGCGGCCTGCATGACCCGGCTGATCTGTGCGGGGATCTATGACCGGCTCCCGGGCATCAAGATCATCTCGCATCACATGGGCGGCGTGATCCCGTATTTCGCGGGCAAGCTGGAGCTCGGCTTCTCGCAGCTGTTCACCGGGACGGTCGAGCACAATCCGCTGCAGGAGAAGTACGGGCTCGAACGCCAGCCGGCCGAGTATTTCAAGCTGCTCTATGGCGACACGGCGACCAACGGGTCGCTGCCCGCCATGCAGTGCGGCCATGCGTTCTTCACGACCGAGCGGGCGCTGTTCGCCACCGACGCGCCCTTCGATCCGCTGGGCGGCGCGCACCTGATCGGCGGCACCATCGCCGCGCTGGACGCGCTCGACGTGAGCGAGGCCGAGCGGGCGCGGATCTATCACGGAAACGCGGCCGAACTGCTGAAGCTGGACGCGGGCTGAACGCCCACGTTCCGGCTCAGTCGTAGAAGGCGATCGTGCGGGTCTCGATGGACTGGCGTGGCGCCGCGTCGGCCGGGCTCGACGGGTCGTCGAAGGCGGTGTGCGCCGTCCAGCGCGCGCGGCCGTCCCGCTCGGTGTCGTAGCACTTCAGCAGGATCACCTCGTCGGGCTCCATGCGCGGGAAATAGACCCAGCGGTGCGCCGGGTTGTAGCGCGTGCGCTGGATCTCGCCCGTCCGGTCCTTGTACCGGAGGTCCATCAGGATCATGTCCTCGTCATCGATGGACTGCGCGTCGGCGATGCCGAGCGGCGCCTCCTCGACCGTGCCCTGGATCGAGCGCCAGACATTCACATAGACGTAGCGCTTGCCGAGCGCCGCTTCGGCCTCGTCGGGCGGCAGCAGGTCTCGCACGCGCTGGGGCCCCGACTTGTCGGTGTAGTCGTTGTGGACGACACGCACCGGCTCGCGCAGCTTCTGCGTCTTGCGCTGGTCTTCGTCGGCGACGCGCAGCGTGTGGTCGAACACCAGCACCCGCGACGCGCCCGTCGCGGCCTTCACGATGGCCTCGACCTCGGGGTTATAGACGCCCTCGATCTGGCCCGAATCCAGGAAATCGGTGACCGCGGTCGGGTGACGCTCCAGCGCGAAGCCGTTGACGTCGAGCGACAGCTGATCGGCGACGGAGCGGCCGTCATAGACCGGCACCGTGCGGTGGTCCGGCGTCTCGTCCCGCCGGTTGGATTCACCCATCTCGGCGATGTAGGTCACCGGGCGGATGCCGTTGTCCACCACGTAGTTCACCTCCGCTTCCACGAAGGGCAGGTCGAGCGTGTCGTATGCGGGTTGCATGGGATTCGGGCCTCCTCGCCACGGATCGTTTGCTTCCTATTGCGCCCATGAAATAGCCCTCGGTGCGCGGCTGTCGAGGATATTTTTTGCGCAGACGGGCAGATCGGCGTCTGGCGCATGGCGTTCGCGGCGGCGACGCGATAAATCCTTTGCGTGATGGAACGCACCGATGTCCTGATTGTGGGCGGTGGCCCCGTGGGCCTGATGACCGCGCTGGAGCTTTCCCGGTTCGGGGTGCGCGCGATCCTGGTCAACGACGGCGCGGAAACCGCGTTGCACCCCAAGGCCAACGCGATCAACGCCCGCTCGATGGAGCATTTCCGCCGCCATGGCATCGGGCCGGCCCTGCGCGCTTCCGCGCTGTCCGGCGATCACCCGACCGATGTCTGCTACGTCACGCGGCTGACGGGGCAAGAGCTCGCGCGCCTGAAAATGCCGTCCAGCTCGGACGCAGTCGCCGAGGCGCACGAAGGCACCAGTCCCTACGATTGCGCCGAGCCGCCGCACCGCTGTTCGCAGATCTATCT
>JAYPUG010000188.1:0-1608 GCA_038133965.1 Rhodospirillaceae bacterium
CGCGAGATCGCGAACCTGGCCCGCAAGGCGGTCAAGGAAATCGCCGTCGACAAGGATGTCGATACGGTCAAGGTGACGGTGAAGAACCTCGACAAGTATGCAGGCGTCCGGAAGTTCCGCTTCGGCGAGACCGAGGCCGACGATCTGGTCGGCGTGATCACGGGCCTGGCTTGGACCGAGGTCGGCGGCGAGCTGCTGACGGTCGAATCCATCATGGTGCCCGGCAAGGGCAAGGTCACGGTGACGGGCAAGCTCGGCGACGTGATGCAGGAATCGGTGCAGGCCGCGAACGCCTATGTTCGTGCCCGTGCGGTCGAGTTCGGCATCGAACCGCCGATGTTCGAGAAGCGCGACATACACGTCCATGTGCCGGAAGGTGCGGTGCCCAAGGACGGTCCGTCGGCCGGTGTGGCGATGATTACGTCCATGGTCTCCGTTCTCACCCAGAACCCGATCCGCAAGGACGTGGCCATGACGGGCGAGATCACGCTTCGCGGGCGGGTTCTTCCCATTGGCGGGCTGAAGGAGAAGCTCCTGGCTGCGTTGCGCGGCGGGGTGAAGACCGTTGTCATTCCCAAGGACAACGAGAAGGACCTCGCGGATATCCCCGACAACGTCAAGAAGGGGCTGACGATCCACCCCGTCGCGACGGTCGATGAGGTTCTGGAGCACGCGCTCACCCAGCCCCTGGTGCCGATCGAGTGGGACGAATCGGCCCACGACTCGGCCCCGGTTTCGCCCGCTGAGGACGATTCGGAGACCTCGGGCGTGGTCCGCCATTAGGGTTGACGCGATTCGTTTTCCGAGTCGCACCCCAATTTTCGCAAAAAACCCCGGATTTCCGGGCCGTTTCGATTGACGGCTCGGAAATCCGACTCCTAGACTCCCTGCACTGTTTGGATTCGGGCTTCACGCTCCAGACATCGATCCACGGAACCAACCCAAAAGGGGGTCAATTGTGAACAAGAACGATCTCGTCGCCGCTGTCGCGGATTCCTCCGGTCTCTCGAAGGCCGACGCCAGCAAGGCGGTCGATAGTGTTCTCGACAACATCACCGGCGCGCTGAAGGGCGGCACGGAAGTCCGCCTCGTCGGTTTCGGCACCTTCTCCGTCGCGCAGCGTAAGGCCACGACGGGCCGCAACCCGCAGACCGGTGCGACGATCCAGATCCCGGCGTCCAAGCAGCCCAAGTTCAAGGCTGGCAAGGCGCTCAAGGACGCGGTGAACTAGACCTTCTTTTCGAAGAGGTCCAAGCGGGCCGGCCGTGTCGATCACGGCCGGCCCGTTTCGTTTGCGCGGTCGTGTGCCTGCGGACTGGCCCATCGCAAGGAAATCGGGGTAGAACGGCGACCTTCCGGGCGGTTAGCTCAGCTGGCAGAGCACCTCGTTTACACCGAGGGGGTCGGCGGTTCGATCCCGTCACCGCCCACCACCCGACGCTATGGAGTAATCCGGGCAGGGCAAGCGAAAGGCGACGGACGATGGCGAAAACACCGCTCGAGGAAATCGGGGAGCCCCTCTACTACATCGCCGGTAATGCGGCGGAAGCCGGATTTTCCAAGCCGCCGAACCCGCACGGTCAGTCGCTGCGGACCTGGGTTCGCTCG
>JAYPUG010000188.1:1618-5064 GCA_038133965.1 Rhodospirillaceae bacterium
GGCACGGCCTGGCGCTTCGCGAGCGACGAGGGGGAGCACCTCGGTGGTTTCAACAAGGCGCCGAACCCGCTCACCTATCTGAGCGCAGGAATGATCGCGTCGTACATGAACGAGGTGACCGCGCTGGCCGAACAGCGCGAGATCTCACTGGCCGGCCTCGAACTCGTACTGGAGAACAAGTACTACCGCGAAGGCGATTTCCGGAAAGGCACCATGACAAGCGGGGCCAAGCCGCCGGAACTGACGGTCAACTGCGAAGCCGACTGTGACGACGCGACCCTGCAGACGCTGCTTTACGAGGCCGTCGCTGCCGCGCCCCTCAACGGGCTGGCGCGTGGCGAGCATCCGAGCCTGTTCACGCTCGTCCATAACGGCAAGGTGTTGACGCCGGCGGCCGTGACGCCCCTCGACATGGAGCCGTTCCCCGACCCCGGCGACAATTTCCCGAAGCTCGAACGGCTTGCCGACAGCCCGGCGGTACCAGACCTTGTCCGTTTCATGGTCGAGGAGGGGCCTGCCTACGAGGCATTCACCCGCACCCGGGTCGAGACGACGGCGAAGACCGGCGACATCACGGACCTGCACATGCATTCGAGTTGCGTGCTGCGTCCGGACGGCGTGAAGCAAATCTTCAAGGAGCAGTACGGCCCCGAGGCGCCGAGCTGGGAGTTCCTGTCGTCGGAGGACGGGCGCGCGCCGGATGCCGCGTCGCTGATTTCGGCGGGAATCGGGCTCTGCTTCATGACCCAGATGGGCCGGTTCGCCAAGATGGCGCGGCTCCCGCTCAACGGCTATTCGGTCATTCAGGACACCCATTTCTCGCTGGGTGGCGCGTCGGGCGGCACCGGCAAGGCGGCGGTGGCCCAGCCGGTCGAGACCCATGTCTATCTCGAAACGAACGCAGACGACGACACGGCACAGAAGATTCTCGAGGTCGGCGAGCGGACCTGCTTCCTTCACGCCGTCTGCCGCGACGACCTGAAGCCGAAGGTGCGTTCGAGCCGGGCCTCGAAGGCGGCCTGACGGCTACTCCGCGGCTTCGGCCGCGAAGTCGGGCGTCTCGAGTTCCGGCACGACCTTCTCGACGAACAGCCGCATCTCTTCGAGCAACTCGTCCTTTGGTTCCTGGGCCCAGTGCCAGATCAGGGTGATGTACTCGCACGGGATGCGCGAATAGACCTCCTGCCAGTCGCGGATCGCGTCATCGACGGTGCCGCCGAGCACGAACTTGTGCTCCTTCATCGCCCGGAAAGCCGCTTCGGCGTCGTGGTTCACCGGATCGACGTTGTGGTTGCCGAAGACAGAGTAGAAGTTCTTGAAAATGTCGAGGTCGTAGGACCTTAGCTTGCGGTCGAAGTCCTCGGCCGATTTGCCGATGCGCGTGTGGCGGACGATGTTCTGCATCTGGCCGTACTGGACGTTGCGGCCGTGCTTCGCCGCTTCCTCGACATAGACGTTGGCCAGTTCGACCACGCCGTCGGTCGGGTTGAAGTAGCTCGGACGGAAGCCGTGCTTCGCGGCGAACTCGATCGTCTCGCGCGAGCGCGCGACGGCACAGAAGACCGGCGGATACGGCTTTTGATAGGGCGCCGGCACGACCGAGACACGGCGCAGCACGCCGTTCTCGTCGATCTCGCCTTCCGCGCCGGCCTCTCTGGCGATTTCCCATCCCTGGTAGCCTTCGATGCCTTTGTCGATGGGGTAGGGGGCCTGATAGTACTTGCCGTCGAGTGCAACCGAATCCTGGGTCCAGCAGTCGAGGACCATCTGGACCCGTTCCTCGAAAATCTCGCGGTTGAGCTGGTCGCCGGCACTGCCATCCGAAATCGTGGCGACCGCGCCGCTCGACTGGCCGAGCACGTTCGTCCAGCGCGACTGGTAGCCGCGCGCAAAACCGACGAAGTACTTGCCGTGGGTCAGATGATCGATGATCGCCGTCTCCTCGGCGACGCGGATCGGGTCCTGGGCCGACATCACGTAGCCGAAGGCGCCGATGCGCAGGTTCTCCACCTGGCTCGCCCAGTGTGCGTTCAGGATTCCGGGGTTGGGGCCCACCTCGTAGCCTTCCGAATGGAAGTGATGCTCGATTGTGGACATGCCCCAGATGCCCATCTTGTCGGCTTCGCGAATGATCTCGGACCATTCGTGGACGATCTCGTAATACAGGTCCGAGTTGCGGCCGATCGGGCGCTTGGCGCGCCGGTCCTGCTCGTCCTCGGCCGGGAAAACGGGATAGAGCTGGACGATGACTTTCGGGGAACCCATGGCGTTTTCTCCTCCGCTAAGCCGACATTGTCGCGGGCGATTTGCGCTATCATCCCCTTGCCGGAGTCATGATGCAACTCGCTGACCGGAGAGCCCGATGCCAATCCACCCCCAGATCGTCGCCCTGATCGACCGCGCCGCCGAGGCGGGCGTCAAGCCAGCCTACGAACTCACGCCGGAAGAGGCCCGGGCACAGCTCGAGGAAATGTCGCGGGTGCGCGACAAGGATCGTACCGAAGTCCGGATGGTCGTCGATGTGGTGATCGACGGTCCGGGAGGAGACCTCACCCTGCGCGTCTATTGGCCGGATACCGATGGTTCGGAACTCCAGCCGGCCATCGTGTTTTTCCATGGCGGCGGTCATGTTCTGGGCAGCACCAACACACACGATCTTGTCGCGCGAAACCTGTGCGCAGACAGCGGCAGCCTCGTCGTCTCGGTCAACTACCGTCTGGCACCCGAACACAAGTTTCCGGCCGCACCTGAGGACTGTTTCGCGGCCACCAGGTGGGTCGCCGAGAACACACGGCAACTGGGCGTCGATCCCGGGAAGATTGCCGTGGCGGGTGACAGCGCGGGCGGCAACCTGGCGGCGGTCGTGGCCATGATGGCGCGGGAGGCCGGCGGGCCGGATATCGCCTTCCAGCTTCTGGTCTATCCGGTCGCCGACTATGCGTGCGACACGCCGTCCTACACCGAATGGGCCGAGGGGGCCGGCATTCTCACCGCGAAGGGGATGGAGTGGTTCCGGGATCACTATCTGCGCGGGGTCGAGGACCGGACGGACTGGCGCGCTGCCCCGTTGCACGCGGGCGATTTCTCGAACCTGCCGCCTGCACTCGTCATCACGGCGGAATGCGATGTCCTGCACGACGAGGGCGTGGCCCTGGCCGAAGCGCTTGCGGCCGGGGGAACCACGGTCGAACACCGCGACTATCCCGGGATGATGCACGGTTTCTACTCCTTCGCGCCTGTCATCGATGACGGGCGCGCCGCGCAACGTTTTGCAGCCGAGCGGTTGCGGGCGGCGTTTGGCCTCTGATCGTCGGGAATGGGCGTGCGTTCGCTTGACATGCGTCGGGGGCGGCAGTACATCCCGCGGTCTCGGCTGGGGGTGTAGCTCAGTTTGGTTAGAGCGCCGGCCTGTCACGCCGGAGGCCGCGGGTTCGAGTCCCGTCACT
>JAYPUG010000189.1:0-5058 GCA_038133965.1 Rhodospirillaceae bacterium
GACCTACGTGATCGACGGCGAGACCAAGGTCTCCAAGGTCCTTGAGGCCGCGGCTAAAGATGTCGGCGCGCCGGTCAAGATCGCCGGTTTCGTGCGATTCACGCTGGGCGAGGGCGTGGAACGCCGCGAGGACGACTTCGCGGAAGAGGTGGCGAAGCTCGCCAACTAGCCGCGCGGTCACCCGCGGGGCATTGCGGCCGCAGGGGGCCGCCGGAGAAGGGCACCGGATGACGGGCGCATCGAACTACAAGCGGGTGCTCCTGAAGATTTCGGGAGAGGCCCTCATGGGGGACGGCGAGTTCGGCCTCGATCCCGTAACGGTCTCGCGTGTCGCCGGCGACATCGCGGAGGTGCATGGCGACGGGGTGGAGCTCTGCCTCGTCGTGGGCGGCGGCAACATCTTCCGCGGCGTATCGGTCGCCGCGCAGGGCATGGAGCGCGCCAGCGCCGACTATATGGGCATGCTGGCCACGGTGATGAACGCACTGGCGCTGCAATCGGCTCTTGAGGCCGAGGAGGTGCCCACGCGGGTCCTGTCCGCGATCCCCATGTCCACCGTGTGCGAGCCCTATATCCGCCGCCGCGCCGACCGGCACCTGGAGAAGGGCCGCGTGGTGATCTTCGCCGCAGGCACCGGAAATCCCTACTTCACGACCGACACCGCGGCGGCGTTGCGCGCATCCGAAATGGGTTGCGACTGCCTGATGAAGGGAACGAAGGTCGATGGGGTCTATTCGGCCGATCCGGTGTCCAACCCCGATGCCGAGCGGTACGAGACATTGACCCATTTCGACGTCCTGCAGCGCGATCTGAAGGTCATGGATGCCGCCGCGATCACGCTGTGCCGCGAGAACGATATTCCGATTATCGTGTTCTCGATCCAGAATGCAGGTGAGGTGAAGCGGGTCCTGGCGGGACAGGGCCGGTTCACGACCGTAAGAGGGGAAAGCTAGATGTCTGCCGACGAAGCCGATCTCAAGCGCCGCATGGACGGCGCACTGGACGCCCTGAAGCGCGAGTTCGCGGGATTGCGGACGGGCCGCGCCTCGACGGGGCTGCTCGAGAACATTTCGGTCGATGCCTACGGCTCGGCGATGCCGTTGAACCAGGTCGGGACGGTGAGCGTGCCCGAGGCCCGGCTGCTCACGGTCCAGGTCTGGGACAACGGCAACGTTAAGGCCGTGGAGAAGGCGATCCAGGACGCTGAGCTGGGCCTCAATCCCCAGACGGAAGGCAACCTGATCCGGGTGCCGATCCCCGAGTTGAGCGAGGAGCGGCGCGAAGAGATGACCAAGGTTGCCGCCAAGTATGCCGAGCAGGCGCGCGTCGCGGTGCGCAACGTGCGGCGCGACGGGATGGACTCGCTCAAGAAGCTCGAGAAGGACGGCGATATTTCGCAGGACGAGCAGCGCGTGCGCGGTGACGACATCCAGTCGATGACCGACAAGCACATCGAAACCATCGACGAACTGCTCACGGCGAAAGAGCAGGAGATCATGCAGGTCTGAGCCGATTGCCGAGACCTCCAGCCCTAACGTGCCCACGCATGTTGCCGTCATCATGGACGGCAACGGACGCTGGGCACGGGCGCGTGGCCTGCCGCGCACGGCCGGCCACAAGAAGGGCGCCGACGCCGTCCAGCGCACGATCGAGGCCGCCCAGGACCTCGGAATCCGCTACCTGACCCTGTTCGGGTTCAGCTCGGAAAACTGGAACCGTCCGAGCGGCGAGGTGGGGGACCTGATGGGGCTCCTGCGCCGTTACCTGCAGGGCGAGACGGCCGAGATGCACCGCCGCAAAGTGCGCATCCGCGTGGTGGGCGACAGGTCCCGGTTCTCGTCGGACATCGTCGGCCTGATCGAGACCGCCGAGGACATGACGGCCGGCAACACCGGGCTGCAGCTTACGGCCGCGCTCAGTTATGGCGGTCGGCAGGACATCGTGACCGCGGCACGCGATCTTGCGCGCCGTGCGGCCGCCGGTGAGTTCGACCCCGAGGAGATCGACGAGGAAAGGTTCGCCGCCGCGCTCTGGACGCGCGATCTGCCGGACCCCGACCTGATGATCCGTACGTCGAACGAGCAGCGGATATCCAACTTCCTGCTCTGGCAGTGCGCCTATACCGAGCTTGTCTTCGCCGATGTGCTGTGGCCCGAGTTCGGGCGCGAGCATCTCGAGGCCTGTATCGCCGAGTTCAACCGGCGCGACCGCCGGTTCGGCGCGATTGCCGGCTGACCCTGTGGGCGACCCGGCAAAACCGGCTGCTGGCGGCACCGGACCCGGAAACCTTACCCTGCGGATTGCCTCGGCGCTGGTCCTGATACCGGTGGCGCTTGCGGCCGTGTGGTTCGGCGGTATCTGGTTCACGCTCCTCGTGGCGCTTGTCGCGCTCACCGGGGCGGCAGAGTGGCGCGCGATGGCGGGCCTCGAGGCCCGGGGCGTGGGCACCGTGTTGCTGACCGCGCCCCTGTTCACGCTGCTGGCCGCCCAGGTCGCGAACCCGCCGATCGGGCTGATCGTGCTTGCCGTCGCCCTTGTCGTGGCGGCGGGTGCCTTCGCGTCGAACTGGGCCGAACGCCGCTGGGCGATGGTGGCGCTGGTACATCTCGGACTGCCCGTCCTGGCGCTGGTTCATCTGCGGGGACATCCGGGACCGGCCGTCGATCTCGTGTTTTTCCTCTTTGCATCCGTTTGGCTGGCAGATATCGGCGGCTATGCCGTCGGGCGCACGGTGGGCGGCCCCTGGTTGGCGCCCGCGGTCAGTCCGAACAAGACCTGGGCGGGGCTGGCCGGTGCTCTCGCCTTTCCCGCGGCGGGTGCGTTTGCCTTCGCGCATTGGTCCGGTCTCGCCCCGTTGCCGCTGCTGGCGGCAGCACTTGTCCTAGCGTTCGTGGCGCAGGCGGGCGACCTCTTCGAATCCTGGATCAAGCGCCGGTTCGGCGTGAAGGATTCCGGCAACACGATCCCGGGTCACGGCGGTGTACTCGACCGGGTGGACGGCGTTATGTTCGCCGCGCCCGTGATGGTCCTCGTCACGGTGCTGTTTGGTGCGGAATTCATCCAATGGCGTTGACCCAGGCCGGTATCGACGACGCTGGCGCCGCGCCGCGCCGGATTTCGGTTCTTGGCGCGACGGGTTCCATCGGTTCAAGCACGCTCGATCTCGTCCGGCGAAACCCGGACCGGTTCGAGGTGGTGGCGCTGACCGCGAATTCGAGCGTCTCGGAACTTGCCGCGCTCGTGCGTGAGTTCGCGCCCGAAGTCGCCATCATCGCGGACCCTGCCGAGGGAGATGCGTTGCGCGAAGCGGTCGGTTCGGGCGTCCGTTGCGAGATTGCATGCGGCCGGCAGGCGCTCGAGGAGGCCGCGGCTCGTCCCGCGGATCTGATCGTGGCCGGTATCGTCGGTGCGGCCGGCCTCGAAGCCACCCTGGCCGCGGTGCGACAGGGCTCGGCCGTTGCGCTTGCCAACAAGGAATGCCTTGTGTGCGCGGGCGATCTCGTCCTCAAGGAAAGCCGCAACGCGGGCACGACTCTTTTGCCCCTCGATTCCGAGCACAACGCCATTTTCCAGGTGTTCGAGGCGGACAATGCAGGCGACGTCGAGAAGCTGATCCTGACCGCCTCGGGAGGACCGTTCCGGACCTGGGCGCGCGAGCGGATGGCGGCGGCGACGCCGGCAGAGGCCGTGGCGCATCCGAACTGGTCGATGGGCCCCAAGATCTCCGTCGATTCCGCGACCATGATGAACAAGGGGCTCGAACTGATCGAAGCGGCGTACCTGTTTCCGGTGGCCGAGCCGGATATCGAGATCCTCGTCCACCCGCAGTCGGTGGTCCACTCGATGGTCGCCTATGTAGACGGCTCCGTGCTGGCCCAGATGGGTACGCCGGACATGCGGGTCCCCATCGCCCATGCGCTTGCCTGGCCGGCACGCATGGAAACGCCGGCCGAACGGCTCGATCTGGCGTCTATCGGCACGCTTGAATTCGAGCCGCCCGATCTCGAACGGTTTCCCGCGATCGGTCTGGCGCGCGACGCGCTTCGGGCAGGGGAAGGCGCGACCGTCGTACTCAATGCCGCGAATGAGGTCGCCGTTGCACGGTTTCTGGCCGGGGCCATCGGGTTTCTCGATATCGTCGATACGGTGGCCGACGTCCTCGACCGCGTTCAGGGCCGCCCCGTCGCCTCTCTGGATGAATTCCGCTCCCTCGACGCCGAAAGCCGTAGAATCGCGGAAGAGCTTGTAATTTCGCGCGGTTAACGCCACTTCAAGCTTTGCACGCGAACCTCTAGGCGTTTGGCAGGGAGCGAAACCCCGATGGGCGGCATCGTCGAGACGATATTCTGGTTCCTGGTGGTCCTCACACCGCTCGTGTTCGTACACGAGTACGGTCACTACTGGTTTGCGCGCCGCGCGGGCGTGCGCGTCGAGGTGTTTTCCGTGGGGTTCGGGCGCGAACTCTTCGGTTATACCGATAAGGCCGGAACGCGCTGGAAGTTCAGCCTCATCCCCTTCGGCGGCTATGTGAAGATGTTCGGGCAGAGCGACCTCGGCCCCGACGACGATGGCGCCGAGGTGACCCCGGAAGAACGCGAAGTCGCCTTTCATTTCAAGACGTTGTCCCAGAAAACATCGATCGTTGCGGCGGGGCCGCTTGCGAACCTCATTTTCGCGATCGTGATCTTCACCGGCCTGTTCGCGATCGTCGGACAGCCCTTCACGCCGGCGCGCGTGTCGGAAGTGATGTCCGGATCCGCTGCGGAGGTGGCCGGAATCCAGGCCGGCGACGAGTTCGTCGAGGTTGCTGGGCGCAACATTGCGCGCTTCGAAGAGGTTCAGCAGCTGATCCGGCTGCATCCGGGCATTCCGGTAGACATCGTGGTCGATCGCGCGGGAAGCCGCGTCGTCCTGACCGCTGTGCCGGCGGTCAGCGTGATGCCAGACGGGCTGGGCGACGAGGCCCGGATCGGAGTTCTGGGCGTTCGCGGCCTCGAGCGGGCATTCGAACGCCACGACGTTCCCACGGCGGCATGGCAGGCGCTGCGCGAGACTGTG
>JAYPUG010000190.1:0-1656 GCA_038133965.1 Rhodospirillaceae bacterium
CGCCGCAGCCCCGACTACATCGCACGGGTCGCCGTCGACGAGGATGTCGACGCGGTCGGCCTGTCGATCCTGTCGGGAAGCCACCGCGAACTGGTCGAGGAAACGGTGCGCTGCCTCACCGAACTGGATGCGGCCGACATCTGCCTGTTCGTCGGCGGCACGATTCCGTCGGAAGACCATGACGCGCTGCGCAAGGCCGGCGCGCGCGGCATCTTCACCGCCGAAATGCCCATCGACGACGTGGTGGCGGCCATCGACGCCGAAATCGGGCAATAGGCCGCGAGCGGCGAGGACACGGCAGTGAGCGACGGCCCCCTTTCCGGAATCCGCGTGATCGAGGTCTGCCACGTCCTGGCAGGACCGTTCTGTGCGATGATCCTGGGCGATCTCGGCGCCGACGTCATCAAGGTCGAGCCGCCGGGCGGCGACATGGCCCGCAATATCACCAAACAGTTCACCGGTCCGTACAACGACTATTTCGCGAGCATCAATCGGAACAAGCGTTCCGTCGTCCTCGACCTCAACACCGACGCGGGCAAGGCCCGGCTCGCGGAACTCGCCGCGGACTCGCATGCGCTGATCACCAACCTGCGCCCCGCGACGATCCGCCGCTTCGGCCTGACCTACGACGACCTGAAGGCCCACAACGAGAAACTCGTTTGCCTGGCGCTCACCGGTTTCGGGCTGGACGGTCCCTACGCTGACAAGCCGGCCTACGACTACATCGTGCAGGCCCTGACGGGCGTCATGACCCTGACCGGCGACCCGGGCACGGCCCCGACCAAGGCCGGCTACTCCGCCGTGGACAATTCCACCGGGATCATGGGCGCGGTCGGCCTGCTGGCGAAGCTGGTCGAGGGCAAGGGCGGCCAGGTGGATGTCTCGCTGTTCGACACGATGCTGGCCCAGCTCAACTACCTTGCATCGTCCTACCTCAATCACGGCATCCTGCCCCAGCGAACGGCGAAGAGCGCACATCCGCACATGGTGCCTGCCCAGGTGTTCGAGACGAAAGACGGGTTCCTCATGCTGTTCGTCTCGACCGACAAGTTCTGGCAGCGCTTCTGCGACGTGGTCGATTGGACCGACAGGGCTGGCGACCCGCAGTTCGCAACCATGGCGGCCCGCGCCGAGAACCGGGAGACGGTGATCGAAGCCGTTTCGGCACTGTTGCGCACGCGCACGACCGAGGACTGGGTCGCCCGTCTCGGCGGCGAAGGCATCGTCGTCTCCGGCGTCGAGACGCTCGACCGCGCGCTCGACGGCGACATGGCGGCGGCGCGCGAGATGATCGCGGTGATCCCCACACCAGATGGCGCACTGCGGGTCGTGGGCAACCCGATCAAGATGCCGGATCACCCGCCACGATACGGCCTGCCGCCCCTGCTCGGCGAACACACCGACGAGGTGCTGGGCCCCGATCCCGCCGCCGCGGCCGCGAAATGAGCACACCGCCACGCAATCCCCGCCGGGCCCTGAGCCGCACTCTCTCGCGCATCGCCAATGCAAGCGTCGCGGAAACGCTGGCCGACGCCGGCGCACTCACAGGCGGCACCGTGGCACGCATCGGCGTCACCGGTGCACCGGGAGCCGGCAAGAGCTCTCTGATCGCCCGGCTCGCGGGCCTGCGCAAACAGGAGGGGCGCAGGATCGCTG
>JAYPUG010000190.1:1666-5040 GCA_038133965.1 Rhodospirillaceae bacterium
ACCCAACGAGCCCCGTCAGCAAGGGCTCGATCCTCGGCGACCGGATTCGCATGGACGCGATCGCCGACGATCCGGACGTGTTCATCCGCTCGATCCCCTCGCGCCGCGCCCATGACGGGCTCGCCGACAACACCGCCGACCTGCTCAACGCCATGGAGGGCCACGGGTTCGACGAAATCGTGCTCGAGACGGTCGGCGTCGGGCAGGCCGAGTACACGATCCGCATACTGGTCGATACGGTCGTCCTCGTGCTGATCCCGGAATCGGGCGATGCAATCCAGGCGATGAAGGCCGGGATCCTCGAGATGGCGGACATCTACGTGGTCAACAAGGCGGACCTGCCGGGCGCCGAGCTGATGTCGGCCGAGATCGAACAGGTCGCGGCCCGCGAAGCAAAGGACGGATGGACTCCGCCCGTGATTCAGACAGCCCGCAACGACGAGGCAGGGTTCGCGGCCCTGGACGCCGCGATCACCGCACATGCTGCCTGGCGCGCCGCCAATACCGACGCGGACGCCGTGCGCCGCGCCCGTGCGCGCTATCAGGCACAGGGGCTGATCGGGCGGCGGATCCAGGAGGTCATCGAGGCCGAGGGCGACACGCTGCTCGACCTCGACCAGCGTGCGCTCTACGACGCCCTCAGCGCGCGCCTCGACCCGGACACCGGAGACTGACTGCCATGTTCGCGCCGCCACCCCGGATCGCCACGCAGCCCCATGCCGACATAAATGCCGGGTTCGGCATCACCGACCGGGAATCGGAATGGGCGGCACTGCTGTTCGGCCGCCCGAACACGCCGAGCTTTCTCGAAGGCCCCTCCTTCGACCGGGTCGGAAACCTGTGGCTGGTCGATGTGGCCTGGGGCCGTCTGTTCCGCATGACGCCCGACGGCGAAGTCGCCGTTGCCGCGGAGTACGAGGGCGAACCCAACGGGCTTGCCTTCCACAAGGACGGGCACGGCGTCATCGCCGACCATTTTCATGGGCTGATGCGCCTCGACCCGGACGCCGGCACGGTCGAACCGATGCTGATCCGCAACGGCAACGAACGGTTCCGGGGGACCAACGACCTGACCTTCGCGTCCAACGGCGACCTCTACTTCACGGACCAGGGCACGTCGGACCTGATCGACCGGTCGGGCCGGGTCTTCCGCCTGCGTGCCGACGGCACGCTGCAGCTCGTCTGTGCGGACCTGCCGAGCCCGAACGGGCTCGTGCTCAGCGCCGACGAGAAGGTGCTCTATGTCGGGCTCACGCGCGACAACGCGGTCTGGCGCATCCGCCTGCGCGACGACGGGCCCGCGGACCAGGTGGGCCGCTTCGTGCGCCTGTCGGGCGGCACGGGCCCCGACGGCATGGCGGCAGACGCGGAGGGAAACATCCTCGTCTGCCATGTGGGCTATGGCGTGATCTGGGTGTTCGATCCGATGGGCACGCCGATCCACCGTATCGACAGCTGCGCGGGACCGGTGGTCACCAACTGCGCCTATGGCGGCGCGGACAACAAGACGCTCTACATCACCGAATCATCGAGCGGACAGGTGCTGACGGCCGAAATGCCCGTGGCCGGGCAGCCGCTCTATTCGCACATGTGAGCAGGTCTACTCCGCCGCTCCGGATATTTCGCCCTCAAGGATTTCGTAAACCACCGCGCACTCGTCCTCGAGCCGGTCCGAGGCCGCGACCTTCTTGTAGTACTGATTGCAGATGCGCAGCAGCGGCGCGGACAGGCCGAGCGCGTCGGCCTGCTCCTCGACGATGTCGAGGTCCTTCCAAAGGAGCTTGCTCGGACCCGCGCAGGGCTGCCAGGCGCGGTCCTTGATGATGCCGGCGCGCATGCCGAACACCGTCGAACCTGCCGCGCTCGGCCCGACGATATCGATCATCAGCTGCGGATCGAGGCCCATCTGGGCACCGAACAGCATGCCTTCCGCCAGCGCGACCGTGTTCGCGCCGACCATGAAGTTGATCATGAGCTTGAGTTTGATGCCCGTCCCGTAGTCGCCGACGTAGAAGGTCTTGGGGCAGATCTTCTCGAGCATCGGCTTGAGACGTTCGCAGATTGCCTCGTCGCCGCTCATCATGATGACCCCGTTTCCGGCACGTATAACCGGCTGGGTTCCACTGATGGGGCAATCGACAATGATCGCCGGCGTATCCACAACCTGCTCCCGGATTCGTTCCTTCTCGGACACCGGGAAAGTGTTCATCTCGACGATAACGAGGCCATCGTGCGCGCCGGCAAGCAGGCCGTCGGGATCCTCGAGCGCTGTGCGTGATGCTTGGACACTGGGCAGCGCCGAGATCACGATATCCGACCATTCCGCAAGCTCGCGCGCGGTATCGAACAGCTTGCCCCCCTGATCGGGGAACCCCTCCGTACTCGGGCGGCGAACCGCGGCACATTCGTGCCCCTCGGGCATCAGGAACTCGGCGACGATCTGTCCGATCAGGCCCAGGCCCAGGATTCCGATTTTCTCGGCCATTGTTTCTCCCCTTCCCTCGGTTTCGTCAGGGCGCGGTGCCCAGCACCGCATCGCGGAAGCGCGAACGCAGATATGCCCCATCGCGCGCCGGCAGGACGCGCGGGTGTTCTCTTTGATCTATCTTCACGGTCGCGAAGAGCGGCCCCTCGCAATGTAAAATCCGTTCGGCCAGTGTACCCACACCGTTCATGTCGTGGATGTCGTCGAGCGCCGTAATCCCGCAGGAACGGGCGATCCCCGACAAATCGATGCCGTGTGCCGTGGCGGTCGGCTGTGCGCCAGTCTCGCCATACACCTCGTTGTCGAGAACCACGATCGAGAGGTTGTTCGGCTTCGCGGTGCCCACCGTCGCCAGCGATCCGATACCCATAAGCGCATCGCCATCACCCGTGATTGCGGCCACCGGCGCGTCGGGCCGCGCCAGCGCAAGCCCCAGGGCCAGGGCCACGGTTCCGCCCATCGCGCCCCAGAGATAGAAGTTGCGGGGGTCGTCCCCGGCCGCCGCGCAGTCGTAGGTGGCCGAACCCAGCCCGGCGACGACGAGAAGGTCGCCCCGGTCGCGCAGCAGCCGCGCCACCACTTCGCGGCGGTCCAGGCCCCCATCCGCCATGTCAGCCATCCTCCGTGAAGGCCTTGCGGCCGATCAGGCGCTGGGAAAGCAGGACCGCCGAGGCGAGCATCCCGTCATAGGATTGCCGGATCGCGGCCTCCAGTGTCGGCGCGGCATCTCCCGGATCATCGACCCGGTGGGGCTGGACACCCATCCGCGCAAGCACATCCGCCGTTGCCTGGCCCATCTGCGCCTGCCACGGGTTGAACTCGCCCCACTCGCCGCGCATCGTCACGACGGTGACAAAGGGCAAGCGGCAATTCTCCAGCAGGGTGAACA
>JAYPUG010000191.1:0-5018 GCA_038133965.1 Rhodospirillaceae bacterium
GCATCCAGCACCGCCGTTGCCTCACCCGCCGCCTTCACGCCGCGCGCGATCGCATCGTTGTCGCGCTGATCGGCCGGCGTGCGAATGAGACCGTGAAACACCGGACGCAGATGCGGCCAGAAGGTCGCCGTCTGCCAATCCATCCAGCGGTCCGCGTCCGCACAGACCTGGGGGTCTTTGGGCCATAGCGTGCCCTGCCCGTGCTTGCGCGCGAGATAACGCAGGCACGCGTTGGATTCCCACAGGATGAACCCGTCATCGTCGATGGTCGGCACGAACCGGTTCGGGTTCATCGCCAGATACTCGTCGGTAAAACCGAACTTCCCGGCCATATCGTGCCGGACGAACGGCACCCCCATCTCGGCGCATCCCCACAAGACCTTTTGCACATTCGAAGAGGTGTGCCGCCCCCAGACGAACAGTGACATCCGGTTCCTCCCCCTGTTCGGCCGTCAGCCGACGATGTTCCAGGTTTCTGTAACATCGGTGCCCGCCGCCTGAAACACCTTCGAGACCGGGCAATAGATCGGCAACACCTTCTCGACTTCCTCGAGTTGCGCGGGCGTCGCCGTGGTGCGCACGTTTATGGTCAGCGCGATCCGCGGAAACGGCACCGCGATGTCCTCCTCCAGGATGACACCTCGCCGGTCGAACTCGACCTCCGCCTCGATCGTGTCGATCTCGAACTCAAGACCCTTGTGATGCGCAATACGGGTGGCAACGTTGTTGGTGCATCCCAGCAGCGCCGCGATCATCGTCTCGGTCGGTGACGGCGCGGTGTTGGTGCCGCCGCGTTCCAGCGGCTCGTCGGTCGTCACCATTACGTCTCGCACGGAAATATCGGTTCGCGCATGCGATACCGACTTGCCGGTTAGGTTGTAGACGGCTTTCTTGACTTTGACGTTTGCATTGGCAACGGCCATGGGAAACTCCTTGAGTGGCATCTTGCTTTGAGAACAGTAAGATATAGAGGCAGTCCGATGCGCAGATAGACGCGCCCGGTCGAGTTGGATAGAAAACTCTTGTGCCGGTCCGACAACGAAGGCCGGTCGATAATAACAAGGTACGTCTCCAGGGAGATCACGGTGAAACCCGCACCATTCGCCTACATCCGCGCCGAATCGCTCGACCAGGTCTTCGATCTGCTCGACGAACATGGCGACGAGGCCCGGATACTCGCAGGCGGCCAGAGCCTGATGGCCACCTTGAACATGCGCCTGTCGGCGCCTGAGGTCCTGATCGACATCAACGGACTTTCGGATCTCGCACACATTCACACGGACGGATCGACCCTGCGCATCGGCGCGCTGGCGCGGCACAACCAGGTGCTCGCCTCACCCGAAGTGGCCGAAATGGCGCCGTTGATCGTCCAGGCGATGCCCCATGTCGCCCACCACGCGATCCGCAACCGAGGCACGTTCGGCGGCACGATTGCCTTCGCCGATCCGGCGGCCGAGATGCCGGCCGTCGCGCGGGCGATCAATGCAAGCTTCGTCCTGCAGGGTCGCAACGGCCGGCGGACGGTGCATGCCAACGATTTCTTCAAGGGCCTGTTCGAAACGGCGATGGAGCCGGGCGAAATCCTGGTCGAAGCCGAAGTTCCGGCACCGGCCGAAGGTGAACGCTGCGCATTCATGGAGCTGGCGCGCCGGCACGGCGACTACGCAATCGTGGGGATCGGCGTTCAGGGACACATGGACGGCGACACCTTTGCCGACATGCGGCTCGCGTTCCTCGGCGCCGGCGACCAGCCGATCCTGGCGACGAGCGCGGCCGAAGCGCTCAACGGCCAGCCGAACACAGAAGCTAGCATCACGGCTGCGCAGGAAGCGCTGGATGCGGACCTCGATCCCATGGCCGACCTCAACGGTCCGGCCGAGATGAAGATGCACCTGGCACGCGTGCTGACGAAGCGCGCGCTCGCGCAGTTCGCGGCCTGAGACGGCGGAGACGAAAGATGGACCAGAACGTCGAAATCAACATGACCGTCAACGGCCAGCAGATCAGCCGCCGCGTGCCCGCACGCACGAACCTGGTGGACTTCGTACGCTACGAGCTCGAGCTTACCGGCAGCCATGTCGGCTGCGAGCACGGCGTGTGCGGCGCGTGCACGATCCGCGTGAACGGCAACATCGTGCGTGGCTGCCTGATGCTGGCCGCGCAGGCCGAAGGCGCGGACGTGGAGACGATCGAGGGACGCTCGGACAGCGGCGATATCGCCGACCTTCAGCAGGCGTTCCACGAGCGCAATGCCGTGCAGTGCGGCTTCTGCACCCCGGGGATGCTGCTGACCGCCGAGGAATTGCTTGCGCAGAATCCCAAGCCGTCGCGCGAGGAAATCCGCGAGTTCATCTCGGGCAACTACTGCCGTTGCACGGGATACCAGGCAATCGTGGACGCGATCGAACGCGTCGCGGGCGAGCGCAACGGCTGACCGCCCGACTGTTCCCCGATCGATTACTAAAACGGCGGCGCCCATCGGGCGCCGCCGTCGTCTTTTCGCTTCCCGGGTTCCGCGTTATCGGAAGCTGAACCCGATCTGATGGTTGAACACGATACCCGAACTCCAGGTGATCGGCTCCGTCGCCAGTTCCGGCAGCACCCAGACCAACAACAGAACGGCCAGCATCAGAATCCAGTACGGGATTGAGCCCGCGAATATTTCGGCCAATTGCACCGAGGAGTCGGGAACCGCTCCCTTCACCGCATACACGAGCAGGCCGACAGGCGGGGTCAGAAGACCGGCCTCGATCGCCAGAATGCCCATGATCGCAAAGGCATACTCGTTGTATCCGAAATTCTGCGCGATCGGCCAGAAGATCGGCACGGTTAGCAGGATAATCGAACCGGAGTCCAGCAAGGTGCCCAGAACCAGCCAGATGACGATCATGATCAAGACGGCGACATTGGGGTCGATACCCGCACCGCCGACCGTATCGGTGATCAGGTTCACGATACCGCCAGTGGTCAGAAGGCGCGCATACATCTGCGCCGTCAGTAGCAGGAACAGGATCGGCGCGATGACCTTGCCTGAATCGATAATCGCTTCGCGGATGCCATCCCAACGCACGCCCTTGATGAGCGCCAGGATAAGACCGAACAACGCTCCCAGTGCGGCCGCTTCGGACGGTGTCGCGAAACCGGCCCAGATCGACCCCAGGACCGCGATGATCAGGAAGACGACGCCAAGACCGCTGATGATTTCCTGTCCAGTCAGCTTCTCCTTCGAAAGGTCAACCGATGGCGCCGTTTTCGGGCTCAGGATCGCCGTGCCCGAACTGTAGAACGCCATTAGAAGTGCCAGGAGGATGCCCGGCAAAATTCCCGACAGGAACAGGAAGCCGATCGAGATTTCCGTCACGATGCCCCAGATGATGAGAAGCACGGACGGCGGAATCAGCATGCCCAGACAGGCACTGCCTGCAACCGAACCCAGCGCATATTTACGGCTGTAGCCCGCGTTGATCATCTCCGGATAGGCCAGACGCGAAAACGCGGCAGCCGAAGCCAGGCTCGTACCGGTCACGGCCGCGAAGACCGCGTTGCCGGCTACGGTCGCGACGGCGAGCCGCCCGGGAATTCGCTTTAGACCGAAATTCATCACCCGGTACAAATCGCCCGCCGAACCCGATCTGCTGACGAATTCCCCCATCAGCACAAAGAGAGGAATCACAGCGAAAACGAAGTTTCGCAGCGCAAAGAACGACGTGCTGCCGACCTGCCCCGCCGCCAGCTCGTACGAACCGAACATGAGCCAGGTACCGATGAGCGCCGTCACGCCAAGCGATATACCGATGTGGATGCCGATCACGACTGCAATGATCAGCACGATCAGCATCAGGATTACTGCGGAAGTCGGATCCATTTCCCTACGTCCCCCTGGACTTCTTTTTTATTCGGGCCGCGCTTGTCAGCGGCCGAAGTTTGCTGTTTCCGCCCGCGCCTAGAGCTGCGAGCCCGAGATTGCTTCTTCGGTCTTGCCCTCGTCCTCGTCCGTGATCGGCGACGATCCGAAGATGAAATGCCAGAGCAGAACGAGATAGACGATCATCGACACGACCGCGAAGACGATGATGAGCGTACGCACCGGGTAGATCGGCACACGGATCGAGCCCTCGCCCTCGCGCTCATCGACATCCCAACCGATGACCATGTCTTCCCAGCCGCCGATGGCGACCGAATAGAAGAACCAGATGCCCAAAAGCGCCACGAAGACGTCGATAAGCCGACGCCCCAGTTCGTTGAGATTCTGATAGACGACGGTCGTGCGCAGATGCGAACCCCGATAGATCGTATACGGAAGCTGCAGAAACAGGATCGAGACCATCGAGTTCGCGACGATCTCGATCGTGCCGTCGAACGGCGCGTTGAACAGGGCGCGTCCGGTGATGTCCCAGAGGATCAGAAACGCCAGCGCCATCGCCCAGAAGGCTGCGATCGTGCTGCACACGCGCGTGACTGTGTTTACGACGTTATCGACCATCCTGTTCTCCCTGCCCGGCCGGCGGCGTTCGCCGGCACCGTTCTTTGCGAATCGTTACATGTTCCCGTTCGGGCCGACGGGAAGTTAGCAGACTGAAAGCATGTGTAAACTCACCGAAGACCGCGATCTGTCATTTTTTCGGCACCGTATCGGCACAACGCCATCCAACAAACGTGATGGTATCGCCATATTCGAGACCGAACAGGCATACCGCCTGAACCGTTGTGAGGTTTGGCCAGGCACGATCCGGGAGACCTCGTTCGACCCATGCCCCTTGAACCCTACGATACCGTGATAACCTCTAGCTTTTGCTGGCGATTCCTGCTTTGTTGCCTCCGACAGGAGCGCACGACCGGCGAGTTCAACGTCGGCTGGGTTCAACGTCGTTTTGCAAAACGAAACAATGTCTAAGGGAGACGATCAGTGAAAGCACGTAAGCACCTCGCGACTGCCGCGGCTGCTGGTGTCCTCGCCGTGGCGGCCGCCGCGACGACCACCTCCGCTGTTGCAGACAGCTTTACGCTGCGTATCGCTG
>JAYPUG010000192.1:0-5017 GCA_038133965.1 Rhodospirillaceae bacterium
GGGTGAACAGCGCCGAGCCGTGCGAACGCGGCAGGACCGAGATCTGGCAGTCGATGGGACGCACCGTCTTGGTGTCGCGCCCGTCGATGCGCACGCCCGTATCCAGGATCGCGCGGCGGACGACATCGGACTCGAGCGCCTTGAGCGCCCCGCCGGCCATCGCCTGCTCGTCCTCCGACAGCTGCTCGACGATCGCGGCCTTGGCCGCGGACACCTTGCCCTGGCGGGTGAGCTTGTCCTTCTCGGTGTAGGCCTCGCGGATGGACGCCTCGCCCAGCTCGCGCACCTTCGCCTGCAGGTCGAGGACCTCCTGCGAGGGTTCCGAGATCTCGCGCGGCTCCTTGGCGGCCCGCTCGGCCAGGTCGATGATCGCCTCGATCACGGCCTGGTAGGCCTCGTGGCCGAACATGACGGCGCCGAGCATGATCTCTTCCGACCGCTCGTGGGCCTCGGACTCGACCATCAGCACGCCCTCGTTCGTGCCCGCGACGACCAGGTCGAGCTGGCTGTCGGCCAGCTGGTCCGCCGTCGGGTTGAGCACGTACTCGCCGTCGATATAGCCGACGCGCGCGGCCGCGATGGGGCCGAGGAACGGGATGCCGGAAATGGTCAGCGCCGCCGAGGCGCCGATCATCGCGGCGATGTCGGGATCGTTCTCCAGGTCATGGCTGACCGTGGTGCAGATCACCTGGGTTTCGTTGCGGTAGCTCTTGTGGAAGAGCGGGCGGATCGGCCGGTCGATGAGGCGCGACGTCAGCACCTCCTTCTCGGTCGGACGCCCCTCGCGCTTGAAGAAGCCGCCGGGAATCTTGCCGGCCGCGAACGTCTTTTCCTGGTAGTGGACGGTGAGGGGGAAGAAGTCGATCCCCTCGCGCGGGGCGTTCTCGCCGACCGCGGTGGCGAGCACCGAAGACTCGCCATAGGTGACGAGGACGGCCCCGTCGGCCTGACGGGCGATACGCCCCGTCTCGATGACGAGCGTGCGCCCGCCCCATTCGATTTCCTTGCGGACAATGTCAAACATCGCAAATCTCTCTGCCTGCGTCGGCCGCCCGGGCCCATCCCGGATCAACCGCCCCGTGCCCAGCGGGGTCGAATCGCCGTCACGCAATCTTGTTTCGACGGCGGGTGCACGGACCTTCCGTGCGGGCGTTGAGGCCCCGGACGCCGGATTGCGTCTCCGTCGGGCCCTTACGATCGGGGCGCGGAACAGCGTCCGCGCCCGTCCAGGGAGGCAATCCGCTAGCGGCGGATGCCCAAACGCTCGATCAGGGTGCGGTAACGCTGTTCGTCCTTGCGCCGCACATAGTCGAGCAAACGCCGCCGCTGGCCCACCATCAGGAGGAGCCCCCGGCGCGAGTGATGATCCTTGGCATGGGTCTGCAGGTGCCCGGTCAGGTTGCTGATGCGTTCCGTGAGGATCGCGACCTGAACCTCGGGCGAACCCGTGTCCCCGTCCTTGGTCTTGAATTCGTTGATAAGCGCGGTCTTGCGCTCAGCCGTAATCGACATGATCATCTTCTCCCGGCATCAAAGATTTAAAACGCGGACCGGACGGATCTGGATGCCATCGACGCGGGCGAGCGCCACGGGCGTCGCCGCTTCGAGGGCTAGGACGATACCGTCGTCCCCCGCCGTCGCGATCCGTTCCCTGTCCTGTGGTTTCAGGACGGGAACCGCCTGCCCGTTGCGAAGCTTTTCCGCTTCCCTGTCCGAAATGGCCAGCGCCGGGATGCCGTCCAGCGCGGTCTCGACAGGTAACAAATGGGGTGAGGCGGCGGCACTATGGCCAAGTTGTTCCAGCATTTCCAGTGAAATCGCAGCCTCTTCACGGAAGGGGCCGACGGCCGTTCTGCGCAGGCCCGACAGGTGGCCGCAGGTGCCGAGCGCCGCGGCCAGATCGCGTGCCAGCGCCCGCATGTAGGCGCCCTTGCCCGAGGTGACGGCGAAGCGCGCACGGTCACGATCGAGGATCTCCAGCAGTTCGAAGGCGTGAATCTCGATCTCGCGCGCCGCCAGCTCCACATCCTCGCCCGCCCGCGCCTTGGCGTAGGCCCGCTGGCCGTCCACCTTGATCGCCGAATAGGCCGGCGGGACCTGTTCGATCATGCCCGTGAAGCCGGGCAGCGCGGCGACGATGTCCGCCTCTTCGGGCCGCGCGTCGCTGGTCTCGACCACTTCGCCCTCCGCGTCGTCGGTCTCGGTGCGTGCCCCCCAGTTCACCGTGAAGGTGTAGCGCTTCGTCGCGTCCGTCACGTAGGGCATGGTCTTGGTCGCCTCGCCCAGCGCGATCGGCAGGATGCCCGTCGCCGGCGGGTCCAGCGTGCCCGCATGGCCCAGCTTGGCCGCGCCCGTCGCGCGGCGCACCGCGTTGACGCAGGCGGCCGAGGTCATCCCCGCCGGCTTGTCGAGGTTGAACCAGCCGCTGATCGCGAGCCCCTTGCGGCGGCGGCCCATCAGGCGTCTTCCCCGGATTCGTCGTCATCGCGCGCATCGCCGTCAGGCATGTCGTCGTCATGCGCGAGGTCGCGGGCGACGGATGGCGAATGCATCAGTGCATCGATGCGCTGGGCCTCGTCGAAGCTCTCGTCATGGACGAAGTGCAGCGCGGGCAGGTACCGGAGCGTCACCGCACGGCCGAGCTGGCCGCGCAGGAAGGCCGACGCGCGGCCCAGCGCCTTCACCACGGGATCGGCCTCGCCGCCCAGCGGCAGCACGAAGACGGTGGCGTTGCGCAGGTCCGGGCTGACGCGCACCTCGGTCACGGTGATCGCCTGGCCCACCAGGTCGGGGTCGCGGAATTCCGCGCGCTGGATGATTCCCGCCAGCGCATGGCGGATTTCCTCGCCCACGCGCAGCTGGCGCTGCGACGGCGCCCTGCCGCTGCGGGTGTTCTGTTGGTGTCGCGTCATGTTCGTACGGACGGTGTCGTCCCTCTGCGGCCCCTAACGGCCTGCCGGAGCATCCTCACGCCGAACCTGCCGGGTCGTGCGGATGCCCGCTTCACCTCATCCCGCGCAAAGCCCGGGATGAGGGGTTCGTGTCGCGCCCGGCGTCCGGTCAGGACGCCTCGAGCTGGCGGGCAACTTCCTTGACCTCGAAGCACTCGATGATGTCGCCGACCTGGATGTCGTTGTAGTTCTCGAGCCCGATGCCGCACTCGTAGCCGTTCTGCACCTCGCGGACATCGTCCTTGAAGCGGCGCAGCGTGCCCAGGTTGCCCTCGTGCACGACGACGCTGTCGCGCATGAGCCGCACCTTCGAATCGCGGCGGATGAGCCCCTCGGTGACCATGCAGCCGGCCACCTTGCCGACCCGCGAGACGCTGAACACCTCGCGGATTTCCGCCGAACCGAGTACGTTCTCCTCGATGTTCGGCGCGAGCTCGCCTTCGAGCATGGTCCGCACGTCATCGACCACGTCGTAGATCACGCTGTAGTAGCGGATCTCGACACTGTCGCGCTTGGCCTGGTCGCGGGCCTGCGGGATCGCGCGGACGTTGAAGCCGACGATCAGGCCGTTGTTGACGGTGGCCAGCGAGACGTCGGATTCGGTGATACCGCCGACCGCGGCGTGCAGCACCTGCACCTTGACCTCGTCGTTGCCCAAATTCTCCAGCGCGCCGACGATGGCCTCGACCGAGCCCTGCACGTCCGCCTTGATGACGACCGGCACCTGCGCGGCCTCGCCCGCCTGGATCTGCTGGAACATCTCGTCGAGGCTGCCGCGCGCACCGGCCGCCGCCCGCTGCTCGCGGATGACGTCCTGGCGGTACTCGACGATCTCGCGCGCACGCGACTCGCTATCGACCACGGCGAACTCGTCGCCGGCCTGCGGCGTTCCGTTCAGGCCCAGCACCTCGACCGGCGCCGACGGGCCGGCGGAATTCACATTCTCGCCCCGGTCGTCGATCAGGGCGCGCACCCGGCCCCATTCGGCACCGGCCACGAAGATGTCTCCCACCTTGATCGTGCCACCCTGGACCAGCACGGTCGCGACCGTGCCGCGGCCCTTCTCGAGCTGGGCCTCGATCACCGCGCCGAAGGCGCTGCGGTCGGGATTGGCCGTGAGTTCGAGAAGTTCGGCCTGGAGCGTGATCGCCTCGGTCAGCGTGTCGAGCCCCTGGCGCGTCGTCGCCGAGACCTCGATCACCTGGGTGTCGCCGCCCATCTCCTCGGGCACGATCTCGTGGGACAGGAGCTCGGTCTTCACCCGCGACGGGTCGGCCGCGGGCAGGTCCATCTTGTTGACCGCGACGATGATCGGCACCTCGGCCGCACGGGCATGGTTGATCGCCTCGATCGTTTGCGGCTGCACGCCGTCGTCCGCCGCGACCACCAGGATCACGATGTCGGTGACGTTGGCGCCGCGCTGGCGCATGGCCGTGAAGGCCGCATGGCCCGGCGTGTCGATGAAGCTGATCCGGTCGCCCGATTCCAGTTCGACCTGGTAGGCGCCGATATGCTGGGTGATGCCGCCCGCCTCGCGGCTGACCACGTCGGTCGAGCGCAGCGCATCGAGCAGCGAGGTCTTGCCGTGATCGACATGGCCCATGACCGTGACGACCGGCGGACGCGGCAGCTGGGTGCCCTCCTCGTCCACCACCGAGGCGCCGAGGTTGAGCTCGACGTCGGCCGCGGATGTCAGCTTCGCGGTGTGGCCGAACTCATCGACGACGAGCTGGGCCGTCTCCTGATCGATGGTCTGGTTGATCGTCGCCATGACGCCAAGCTTCATCAGCGCCTTGATGACCTCGCCCGAACGCTCGGCCATGCGGTTGGCGAGTTCGCCGACCGTGATGGCGTCGGGGATCGAGACCTCGCGTACGACCTTCGAGGCGCCACCGCCGCCCGAGGAATCCCGGGTGGCACGCTGGCGCTCGCGCTCCTGCCGGCGGCGGAACGCCGCGACGGAACGCTGGCGTGCGCCGCCATCCTCGTCGAGCGCCTCGGAAATGGTGAGTTTGCCGCTGCGCCGCTTGCGCTCACCGCGCGAACGGCTGGGTGGGCGGGACTGC
>JAYPUG010000193.1:0-5009 GCA_038133965.1 Rhodospirillaceae bacterium
CAGTTCGACGCATTCATCGCAGATGAACACGGTCGGGCCCGCAATCAGCTTGCGGACCTCGTGCTGGCTCTTGCCGCAGAAGGAGCAGTAGAGGGTGTTCTTGGAATCGCCGTTACCGGACTTGCTCATGTACCCTTGTCCCGTGCTGGGGCGTAACGTCCGAGTGCACGCCCCGACCGGAGCGAATCACTACAAGACGCGATTGAACAATAGCTATCTGCAAGCGATCAATAATTAGTTAAACCGTGGGTTGCCTGTTTGGGCGCAAAACACCCGAAAATCCGCGCTATTCCTCGTCCTCGTCCGCCGGACGCTTGTCCACCACTTCATCGATCAGCCCGAAATCCCGGGCTTCCTCTGCCGTGTAGAACTTGTCGCGCTCGAGCGCGTCGGCGATAGCTTCCACCGGTTGACCGGTGTGGTCGGCATAGATTTCGTTGAGACGCGCGCGAATCTTCAGGATTTCCTGCGCATGGATTTCAATGTCCGTCGCCTGCCCCTGGAAACCGCCGGAGGGCTGATGGACCATGATCCGCGCGTTCGGCAGGGCGAAACGCTTGCCCTTCGCGCCGCCGGCAAGCAGGAGCGACCCCATGGATGCCGCCTGTCCGACGCACAAGGTCGCCACGTCCGGGCGGATGTACTGCATGGTGTCGTAGATCGACAGCCCCGAGGTCACAACCCCGCCCGGCGAGTTGATATAGAAGTTGATGTCCTTGTTTGGGTTCTCCGCCTCAAGGAACAGCAGCTGTGCACACACGAGGCTCGCCACCTCGTCGCCAACAGGCCCGGTCAGGAAGATGATGCGTTCCTTGAGCAGGCGCGAATAGATGTCATAGGCGCGCTCGCCGCGGTTCGTCTGTTCGACGACCATGGGAACGAGCGCATTCATGCGCGGGGTGTCGTCAATCGGCATGGGTGTAGATTCTCCGTCCTCGGATCGGCCCCTCGGGCCGACAAGAAAATAGGTTCGCCGCGATTCCGCGCAAGTGCCGCGGGACAGGCTCAGTCCTTGCCGTCTTCCGCGCCGTCATCCCCGCCCTTTTCAGCGCTCTCGGCTTCGAACTCCGCGTTCAACTGCTCGGGCGTCAGTTCGCGCTCCTCGACCTTGGCCATCTCAAGGATGAAATCCACGACCTTGTCCTCGAATATCGGCGCCTGAAGTGAGGCCATCGCCTGCGGATTGTCACGGAAATAATCGATGACCATCTGCTCCTGGCCGGGCATCTGACGCGCCTGGTCCATGATCGCGCGGTTCACCTCTTCCTGGGTAACCGAAAGGCCGTTCTGCTCGCCGATCTGTGACAGCAGGAGGCCGAGACGAACGCGACGCTCGGCGATCTCGCGGTACTGCGCCCGCAACTCGTCGTCGGATTTGTTCTTGTCTTCCTCGTCCAGCGAGTCCGATTCCTTGGCATGTTCGATCTGGTGCCAGATCTGGTCGAACTCTTCATCCGCCATGCGCGGCGGCACACCAAAATCGTAGCCGTCGGCAAGCTTGTCCAGAAGCTCGCGCTTGATTCGTTCGCGGGTCAGCCGGCCGTATTCCTGGGAGAGCTGCTCGCTCACCGCTTCCTTCAGCGCGTCGAGGTTCTCGAGGCCGAGGTTGGTCGCGAACTCGTCGTTGATCTCGACCGCGACGGCCTCGTGAATTTCCTGGACCGTGCAATCGAAGACCGCATCCTTGCCGGACAATTCGTCCACGCCGTAATCCTCGGGGAAGGTCACCTTGACCTGCACCGGATTGCCGGCGGCGACACCGACGAGCTGATCTTCGAAACCCGGGATGAACTGGTTCGAACCGAGTTCGAGACGCACGCCCCTCCCCTTGCCCCCGTCGAACGGCACGTCATCGACCTTGCCCTCGAAATCGATCACGACCACATCGCCCGACTTCGTCTCGCGCTCTTCCTCGATCGGCTTCGTTTCGCGGTTCTGGTCCGCGATGCGCATGATCGAGTCGTCGATCTCGGTCTCGGTGGGGACCACCTTGATGCGTTCGAGTTCCAGCGCCGAAAGGTCGCCGATCTCGATGTCGGGCAGAATCTCGACCGAGAGGTCGTACTCCAGGTCCTTGCCCTCGTCGAAGGAAACGACCTCGATCTTGGGCTGCCCGGCGGGACGCAGGCCCCGGTCGCCGAGCACCTCGCGCGAGGAATCCTGAACGGCCGCCTCGAGGACTTCTCCCATCACCGCGCCGCCGAAGCGTTGCTTCAGAATCTTCAGCGGTGCCTTGCCGGGACGAAAGCCGGGGATGCGCATGTCGCGGCCGACCTCCTCGAGGCGCGTATCGACACGCTTCTGGATATCGTCCGCCGCGATCGTGACCTTGAAGTCCCGCAGCAGACCTTCGCTATTGGTTTCAACGACTTCCATTGCCAGGTCCAGTTTCCTGCTGTTCCAGAATTCAACTCCGACGGCCGGACAAGGCGGCACGCGGGTTCGAACGGTTGCGTCCCGGCGACAAGCCGTTTGCGAGTGGTGCGGGCGAAGGGACTTGAACCCCCACGACCTTTCGGTCACCAGGACCTAAACCTGGCGCGTCTACCAGTTCCGCCACACCCGCGCACTCGATGCCGATCGGGGATCGCGCACCGCGCGCTCCGGGCGTTCGATCCGTCCGAACGGCGGATTTCCTATACCATCGCGAGTGCCGAGTAAACGCCGGAACGGCGGGTTCTCACGTTTCGGAGCGCATGCGCATCGCGGCCAGCCCGCGGAGCGCAGCCGGCAGGCAATCGGCGATGTCGTCTGCAATCAAACCCGGGCCAAATTCCGTGGCGGCGGCCCCGTGAAGCCATACCCCGGCGCACGCCGCATCGAATCCGGTCATGCCCTGGGCGAGCAGGCCGAGGATGATCCCGGCCAGCACGTCTCCGCTGCCCGCCGTTGCCAGTTCGGGTGGCGCATTGTCGTTTATGACCGCGCGGCCGTCGGGAGCGGCAATGACGGTGTCCGCTCCCTTGAGGACGACAACCGCGCCGGCAGTTTCGGCCGCGGCGCGCGTGCGTGCGAGCCGGCCCTGACCGCCGTCGTCGATGCCGGCGAACAAACGCGCGAACTCGCCGCCGTGTGGCGTGAGCACGGCATCGCCGCCATGCGAGCCCAGGATCGAGAACAACGCGTCGGGCGTGTCCTCGAACGAGGTCAACGCGTCGGCATCGAGCACACATGCCCGCGGCCCGCCGAGTGCGGTACGCACCCGCTCGCGGGTATCCTCGCTGACCCCGTTGCCCGGTCCGACCAGGACGGCGCGCACACGCGGATCGGCGACCAGCGCACCGAAGGCCTGCGCATCGGGCGCCGGCCTCGCCATGACGGACGGCCGCCCATGGCGATAGACAGTGAGCGCATCGGGCGGGCTGGCGATCGTCACGAGCCCTGCCCCGCAGCGCAACGCGGCGTAGGAGGCGAGCCTTGCCGCACCGGTGAGTTCCCCGCCCCCGGCGACCACCGCATGGCCGCGCTCGTACTTGTGGGCGTCGGGTGCATGGTCGGGAAAGGCGGCCGACCAGAGGTCCGGCGCATTCAGCCATTGGGCGGAAGCGATGTCGCCCAGAACGGAATTCGGTGTCCCGATGTCGGCAAGCAGCACCTCGCCGCACATCCCCCGGCCGGGATAGATCAGCTGCCCCGGCTTGCGCCGGAAGAATGTCACGGAGATATCGGCACGCGCTGCCATGCCCATGACCTCGCCCGTGTCGCCATGCACGCCGCTGGGCATATCGACAGCCAGCACCCCGCAATCGCGTTCGCCGATAGTCTTCAGAACCGCGGCGGCCACGCCTTCGACCGGACGCCCCAGTCCGGCACCGAAAAGCGCATCGACGACGACATCGGCCCCATCCACACAGTCCGGCGACAGTTGTTCGACAGCACCGTCCCAGCGATCCGCATTAACCGCCGCATCACCGCGCAAGCCGCTGCGTTCGCCGAGCAGCACGAGGGTGACCTCGCGGCCCCGTGCGGCGAGCAGACGCGCCGCAACGAACCCGTCCCCGCCGTTGTTCCCGGGTCCGCACAGAACGGCGACCCGGCCCTCGGGCCATCGCGCGCACAGCGCATCGGCAACGGCCGCGCCGGCACGCTCCATCAGGTCGAGCGACGCGACGCCGCGTTCGACGGCAAGCCGGTCGGCTTCGTACATCTGGGCGACCGCCAGAAGCTCGGTCGCTCGCGTGATCCAGTTGGTGGTCATTGTGCCGGCACACGTCATGGCGTTCGCGCCATTCTAGCGCGATGCGGTGCGACGGGCCTTTGGTGAAATGACGCAGGGAAAGTGGGGTGGCTGATGGGATTTGAACCCACGGCCTCCTGGACCACAACCAGGCGCTCTAACCAACTGAGCTACAGCCACCGCCAGCGGGCCGGATGTGTAGTCGCCGCGCGGGATGGCGTCAAGCAACACACGGCGTGAACGCACGATCAAAGCCTTTCCCTGCAAATCGGCGAACGCCTATAGTGCGCGCCGTTTTGGGGGAACATGAGGCCGGCCGAAATGGCAAGCGCACAACTTCACACGGCAGCGAATCTCGAACGGCTGGGAACCGAGTCTGCATTCGAGGTGCTCGCACGCGCCGAAGCGCTGCGGGCGCAGGGACACGATGTAATCAACCTCGGCATCGGCCAGCCCGACTTCAAGACGCCGGAGCACGTCGTCGAGGCCGCCATCAAGGCGCTGCGAGACGGGCACCACGGCTACACGCCGGCCCCGGGGATCACCGCGCTGCGCGAGGCGGTCGCCGCCGACATTGTCCGGCTGCGCGGCGTCGAGGTGAATCCGGACAACATCGTCTGCGTACCGGGCGGCAAGGTCACCATGTTCTTCGCCATCATGATGTTCGGCGAACCGGGTGCCGAGATCATGTATCCGAACCCCGGCTTCCCGATCTATGAGTCCGCGATCAACTATTCCGGCGCGAAGGCCGTTCCCATACCGTTGCTCGAAGAGAAGGATTTCTCGTTCGACGCCGACGAGGTGCTTTCGCTCATCACCCCCGCCACCCGGC
>JAYPUG010000194.1:0-3343 GCA_038133965.1 Rhodospirillaceae bacterium
CCATAGAACAGCTGCTCGACCGGGCCGCCGCGGAGCTGGACATCGACCGGGTCGAGATCCGCCGCCGCAACCTGATCGCGCCGGCGGCCATGCCCTACACCACGCCGAACGGGCCGATCTACGATTCCGGCGAGTTCGAGGCCTGCCTCGACAAGGCGCTGGCGCTGGCGGACTGGGACGGGTTTGCCGGGAGGCGCGCGGCGTCGGAGGCGAACGGCCGGCTGCGCGGCATCGGGCTCGCCTGCTTCCTCGAGGTCGCCGGCGGCATCCTGGACGAGACGGCCGACCTGCGCTTCGAGGGCGACGGCTACGCAACCGTGCGCCTTGGCGTGCAGGCGATGGGCCAGAGCCACCTCTCCACCTACGCCCGCCTGATCGCCGACAGGCTTGGCATCCGGCCCTCGCAGGTGCGCCTGATTGAGGGCGACAGCCTGGAGGCGCCACCGGGAACCCCTTCGGTGGCCTCGCGCTCGATGATGATGGCGGGCAGCGCCATGGCGATCAGCTGCGACACCGCCATCGAGAAGGGCAAGGCGCTGGCGGGGCATGTGCTCGAGGCGTCGGCGGCCGACGTGGAGTTCGACGCCGGTGCGTTCCGGATCACTGGCACCGACCGTTCCATCGGCATCCTCGAACTGGCGGCGCAGGCCGCGGCGATGGACCTGCCCGAAGCGCTGGCCGGCGGCATGGACGCGTACGAGAAGTTCGAATCGCCCCAGATGACGTTCCCCAACGGCTGCCACATCTGCGAGGTGGAGATCGATCCCGAGACGGGCACGGTCGATGTGGTCGGCTATGCCGCCGTCGATGACGTAGGCAATGTCTTCGACGAGACGATCGTCGATGGACAGATCCATGGCGGCGTCGCCCAGGGGCTGGGCCAGGTGCTGGGCGAATGCGTCGTCTATGACGCGGACGGCCAGCTGGTGACGGGCTCGTTCATGGATTACCTGATGCCGCGCGCCGACGACCTGCCCGATTTGCGGGTCGGGCACCATTCGGTACCGGCGACGACCAACCCGCTGGGCGCCAAGGGTGCGGGCGAGTCCGGGGTGGCCGGCTCGTTGCCGTCAGGCATGGCGGCGGTGGCCGACGCACTGGCCAGCGCGGGCAAGGGGCCCATCGACCTGCCGATGACCCCGGCGCGGGTCTGGGCGGCGCTGAACGCCTAGGCGCTTTCGCGCCCGTGCTTTCTGCGCGTAGGGTTGACCGGCAAAAGGGGGAGGAACCCATGGCCGACGCCGAACTCCAGGAAACCATCCAGCATCGCTTCCCGCGGTTTCTCGCGGCGGGTGTCGATTACAACGACGCGCACACGATGCTCGCGCGTGTCACTGCCATGGACCAGTGGCTTCCGGTCTGGGAGGAGCTGGGCGAACTGCACGAGGGGCTGGGCGATGCCGCGCTGGCGGGCGGTCATCCGCTTACGGCGGGCGAGGCGTTCCAGCGCGCCGCGCTCTACTACCATATCGGCCAGTCGGTCTTCTTCTCCAATCCGGCGGAGAAGGCGCGGCTCCAGGGACGCCAGCGCGCCGCCTACGCCAAGGCCGCGCCGCACCTGGCGGTCCCGGCCGAGATCATCGATATCCCGTATGAGGGCGACAGTTTCCCCGCGAACCTCCGGGTACCGGCCGGTGCTGACGGGCCGTCGCCCTGCGTGATGCTGACCTGCGGCGCGGACTCAACGAAGGAAGAGTTCCACACGCTCGAGAACGAGTTCCTCAAGCGCGGGGTCGCGACCTGTGCCTATGACGGGCCGGGCCAGAGCCTGACCCTGCAGAAATGGCCGTTGCGTCCGGACTGGGACGTGCCGGTCGCGGCTGTGGTCGATGCGTTGGCCGCGCGGCCCGAGCTCGACGGCGACCGTATCGGCATCTGGGGGCGCAGCTATGGTGGCTATGCCGCGCCGCGCGCGGCGGCGGGCGGACGCGTGCGGGCCTGCATCTCGATCGGCGGATTCTACGACCTGTCGGACATCTGGGGCCGGCTGCCCTATGCCGTGCAGGACACGCTGCGCTTCGGCTTCGGCGACGAGACGGTAGAGGCCGCGGGCGAAACGGCCAAGGGCTATACGCTTGCGGGTGCGCTGGGCCGGATCGAATGCCCGCTGCTGATCGTGCATTCGGGGCTCGACGAGATCTGCCCGGTCGAGGAGTCCGAGCGCATGATCGCGGAGGCGGGCGGCGACGCCGAGCTGGTGGTGTTCCCGGAGGGGAACCATGTTTGCGACAACATCCCCTACAAGGCGCGGCCGCTCATGGCCGACTGGATGGCAGCGAAGCTGTCGGCCTAGACGCAGGCTCAAAGCAAATGTGATCGGATCGCACTTGAACCTGCGGCGAAATGGCGCAATTGTTCCCGCCAAGCACCAATAACAACGACGACAGCAAAGAGGAGGCCTTCGATGTCGCAACCTCAGCAGCCCGTTTACAACAACTCGCGTTTCCGCGTGGTCGATTACAACTTCGACACCTTCGTCGGTCCGCAGGCCGGCGATCCGTTCATCGACGCGACGCTCTTCGATCTCGACACCCGCGATGAAGTCAAGCTTTCGGACTTCAAGGGCAAGTGGGTGGTCATCGAGACGGGTTCCTCGACCTGCTCGATGTACACGAAGAACATCAAGGTCTGGAAAGACGTCATTCCGAACTATCCCGACGTCGAGTGGCTGATGGTCTATGTCCGCGAGGCCCATCCGGGCGAACGCATGGGCCCGCATCAGTCGATGGAGGAGAAGTTCAAGGCCGCGAAGCTCGTCGCGCCGCGCTACAAGGAATTCCGGCGCGTCCTCGTCGATAACCTTGAGGGCGACTTCCACCGGGCCTACGGCGCGATGCCGAACGTGGTCTATATCATCCGTCCCGACGGCACGATCCACTATCGCTGCAACTGGGCGGCCCCGCACCTGATCGAGGCGACCCTGCAGGACCGGGAGAACTACCACCGGATCGAGAACGCTCCGACCGCCGAGCTGCGTGCCTCGCGCGCCATGCTGCACATGATTCGCACCATGTGGACCGGCGGCATCGTCGCGCTCTACGACTTCTTCAAGAACGCGCCGCTGACCGTGGCCAAGCACGTGCAGATCGACCGCTACTACGAGAAGCACGGCCGGTTCCGGAACCAGCCGCTGTCGCAGGCGGAGATCCAGGCCCGCATCGACGCCGGCGAGGCGGACGCGGAAGCCGCGCCGTCGCCCGACGAGGCGGCCTCCAAGCAGCAGGCGGCCGAGTAACGCCCTGCCGGCTGACAGAACGGTTCGACGGCGCCGGCCGTCCGCGTTGCGCGGGCGGCCGGTGTTCTTTTGAGTGTCCGGCATGAGCGACACCCCGACCGCCATATC
>JAYPUG010000194.1:3353-5008 GCA_038133965.1 Rhodospirillaceae bacterium
CCATATCCATCCGCTTCGCGGCCTATTACGGCGCGCTGTTCTTCGCGATTGGAGTCTTCCTGCCCTTCTGGCCGATCTGGCTGCAGAGCCGCGGACTGACGCCGGAGCTGATCGGCGTCGTGCTTGCGGTGGGACCATGGCTGCGCATCCTCGTCGATCCCGTCGTCACGCGCGCGGCCGACCGGACAGGTGCGGGCCGCCGGCTGATCGTGCTCGCCGCATGTATCAGCCTCGCGGCGTTTGCCGGCTTCGGCATTGCCGGTTCGTTCTGGGCGATCCTTGCGATCACGGTCGTCTTCGCACCGGTGTTCCATGTGCTGATTCCACTGGGCGATGCCCAGACCATGGCGGCGGTGCAGCGCCACGGGATCGACTACGGACGCGTCCGGCTCTGGGGGTCTCTGACCTTCATCGTCGCAGCGCTGGCGGCGGGCGAGTTCCTGACCGGGCGCGATCCGGACCTGATCTGGTGGACGATTCTTGCCGCCATTGCCGTGACGGTGCTCACCACCTTCTTCCTGCGCGAACAGAGCGGGACGCGCGGGCATGCACGCTGGTCGGAGATATTCGCGGCCGTTCGCGCCCGTCGGTTCCTTGCCTTCGCGCTTGCGGCGAGCCTCGTCCAGGCGAGCCACGCCGTCCTCAACGGGTTCTCGGGAATTCACTGGAAGGCCGCAGGCTATTCGGAGTTCGCCGTGGGAATGCTCTGGGCGGGTGGGGTCGTCGCCGAGATCGCGTTGTTCGCCGTCAGTGGCGCGGTGGTTGCGAGGGTCGGTGCGACGCGTCTGCTGCTGATCGGCGCGGCGACGGCGTGCGTGCGCTGGATCATCCTTGCCGGGACAGTGGCCCTGCCGGGCCTGGTCGTTGCCCAGGCGATGCACGGCATCACCTTCGGCGCGACCTGGCTGGCGACCATGCACTTCATCGCCACGAATGCGCCCGAAGGGATGAAGGCGAGCGCACAGGGCGCCTACGCCTCGATCGCGGGCCTGGTGATGGGGGTGACCCTGATCGCGGCGGGCGACCTGTACGGCGCGGTCGCGGGCGAGGCCTTCCTCGCCATGGCGGGCGTGAGCGGTGCGGCGCTGCTGCTTCTGTTCGTCGCGGTGCGCGAACGCGGCTGACGCCTAGACGTCAACCCAGTCGTCGCCGACCTTCAGCCTGTGCCCGACCTCGCAGGGGACGGCGAGCGCTCGTTCGGCGAAGCAGCCCTTCTTGGCCCACTCGATGACCCGTTTCACGTCCTCGACCGGCGTATCGCCGGCGACCTCGATGTCGATATCGAAGCCGACGGGCTCGGACTTATAGGGATCGCGTCCCGACTGCTCGATCCGCCAGTGGAAGTTGGCGCTCATCGAGATATCGCCGATCGGGATGCGAAGCCGTTTCGCGCTCGCCTTCATCTGGGTCATCAGGCAGGTAACGACCCCGGCCGCGAAATAGTGCAGCGGCATGGGTGCGGATCCGTCGCCGCCGTGCAGCTTGCCCTCGTCGGTCTCGAGCGTGACCGAGAAATTCGAGTATTGCGAGGTGACGGTCACCTCGCTCTTGAACGCGTCGAGCGCGCGGGCCTTGGCGTCGAACACGATATCGACGGTGCGGACCTCGGAAGCAGCGGCGGCCCCTTCCGCCTTTTTGGGAGAAGGGGCCGCCGG
>JAYPUG010000195.1:0-273 GCA_038133965.1 Rhodospirillaceae bacterium
ATACCAATCTGACGTTGACGACTATGTCAGGGAACTCAAACAGTGCTCGGCCATGAACGTGTGCTCGCTTGCGAGCCTATGGACGGTGTCGTGCAACCGCGTGCCCTCCGCGTTTCCGACAGGCTCCAAGATAACGCCGGACCACCACTGGTATCAATCAACCTCGTAACGACCACTATAAATAGTCGTATGCCGTGTTTGTTCTAAGGTCGTCAGGCTAGCGTGAAATCGTTTCGGGGGGTGTGTGCGCCGTCACAGGCGGCAATTTCCCCT
>JAYPUG010000195.1:283-2453 GCA_038133965.1 Rhodospirillaceae bacterium
GCTCGATTTCCACCAGCGCGCTGTGTGCGACAGGGCCCTGGCCCAGGCGGGATGTGCCCTTGTCCAGGGTGAGGACGTTGGGGTTGCCGTGCTTGTCCACGCTCGAATCGGATGCCGGATCGGCGGGGTCGTACCAGGCACCCGTGGCCAGCTGGATGACCCCCGGTCGCACCCCCTCCGTGATGCGGACCCCGGCAAGCAGCGCGCCGCGCCCGTTGAAAACGCGCACGATGCCGCCGTCCTCGATACCGCGTGCCGCAGCATCTTTCGGGTGAACCCAGACGGGTTCGCGGCCCTGGATTTTGTCGGCGCGGCTCACGGTTCCGTTGTCCATCTGCCCGTGCAGGCGCGTCTTCGGCTGGTTCGAGATCATGTGTAGCGGATAGGTCTCCGCTGCCGTCGATCCCAGCCATTCGACCGGCTCAAGCCATGCCGGGTGGCCGGGGCAGTCGTCGTATCCGAACGTGTCGATCGTCTCTGAAAAGATCTCGATCCGCCCCGACGGGGTCGCCAGCGCATTGCCGACGGGGTCGTTGCGGAAGTCCTCGAGCATCACCACGGGGCGCGCGGCGCGCGGGACCTCGACATGTCCTTTCTCCCAGAACGTATCGAAGTCGGGGAAGGTCAGTTCCTGTTCGGCGGCGCGCTGTCGGGCGCGGTCGTAGATGTGGCGCAGCCAGCCGTCCTCGTCGCGCCCCTCGGCAAACGCCTCCTCCGTGCCCGCGCGCCGTGCCAGGTCGCGGAAGATGTCGAAATCGTTGCGCGCCTCGCCGACCGGCGGCACGGCCTGTTCCATCGCCATGATGAAACGGTCCTTCGAGCTCGCGCCGATGTCGTTGCGTTCCAGCGTCGTCGTCGCGGGGAGGACGATGTCCGAGTACTTCGCCGTCGCCGTCCACCAGGGTTCGTTGACGACGATCGTCTCCGGACGGCGCCAGGCGCGCACCAGGCGGTTGAGGTCCTGGTGGTGGTGGAACGGGTTGCCGCCGCACCAATAGACCAGACGGATGTCGGGATAGGTCCGTTGCTCGCCGTCGAAATCGTAGCTTCCGCCCGGATCGAGGAGCATGTCGGCGATCCGCGCGACCGGGATCCAGCTCTTGCACGGGTTTTCGCCCCGCGACAGTTCGGGGGTGGGGGCGGGATGGCGCGAATTTCCGGTATTGCCCATGCTGCCGTAGCCGAAGCCGAAACCCTGGCCAGGCAGGCCGATCCCGCCAAGCATGGCGGCGAGCGTGATCGTCATCCAGAAGGATTGCTCGCCATGGTCGCCGCGCTGGAGCGACCAGTTTGTGTTGATCATCGTGCGGTGCGACGCCATGCGGCGCGCCAGGGTGCGAATCGCCTCGGGATCGATCTCGCAGATGGCGGCGGCCCATTCCGGCGTCTTGGGGCAGCCGTCGGACGCGCCTGTCAGGTACTCCCGGAACCGTGCGTAGCCGCTGCAGTGGCTATCGAGGAACCCGCGGTCCGCCAGCCTCTCGGTCTCGAGCACATGGGCCAGCGCCAGCATCAGCGCCACATCGGTGTTGGGGCGGAGCGCCAGCCATTCCGCACCCAGATGGTCGGCCACGTCGTCGCGGATCGGCGAGACGTTGACGATCTTCACGCCCGCCTCGACCGCCGCCTTCAATGCGGGGCCGGTCGCGTGTTCTGCCGGACCGCCCGACAGCACCTGCATGTTCTTGAGCGGTACGCCGCCGAACGCGACGAGGAGTTCGGTGTTGGCGACGATCGACTCCCAGCCCGTCGCCTCTGTCATCGCGGCGCGGGGCGTCCCGACGATGTGCGGCAGGATCGCGTAGCCCGCGGCGATCGAATAGGTGTGCACCGACGAGGTGTAGCCGCCGATCGTGCCCAGATAGCGCTGCAGCTGGGTCTTGGCGTGGTGGAAGCGCCCGGCGCTGGACCAGCCGTAGGAACCGCCGAAGATCGCCGCGTTTCCGTGCTCGCGCCGGACCCGCTCGATTTCGCCGGCCAGCATGTCGAGGGCCTCGTCCCAGGGCACCTCGACGAAGGGTTCCGCGCCGCGCGCCTCCCGGTTCCCGCCGGGCCCGTGGTCGAGCCAGCCTTTGCGGATCGAGGGCCGCGCCACGCGGCTCGCATCGTGGACGGCTTCGGGAATGGACCTGATGAGAGGCGAGGGCTCGGGGTCCTGTGCGAACGCACG
>JAYPUG010000195.1:2463-4991 GCA_038133965.1 Rhodospirillaceae bacterium
ACGCTGACGAGGCGGCCGTCCTCGACCTCTGCCGAAAACGCACCCCAGTGCGAGGAATGCCTGTAAAGCTGCTTGTCCATCGCGGTCTCCCGAACGGCTGCGACATTGCCCCGCGCGCGCGGGCGCTGTCAAAGCGCTTCGCCATGCGTAAAATCCCCCCACACCAGGGGAGGAGTTTCATGGAAATACGTCTCGACGGGCGCACCGCCGTCATCACCGGTGCGAGCGAAGGCCTCGGCCTTGCCATGGCGACGCGTTTCGCGGAGTCGGGGGCGAACGTGGCGATGCTTGCGCGCACGGCCGATACGCTCGAAGCGGCCCGCCAGTCGGTGATCGACGGGATCGGCGGCAATGCGAGCACGGTTCTGGCCGTGCCGTGCGACGTGACCGATACGGACCAGATCGCATCGGCCTGGGACACCATCGGCAAGTCGTTCGACGCCGTCGATATCCTGGTCAACAACGCCGGTGCGCACGCGGCGATGCCGTCGCTGGAATGCGACGACGAGACCTGGCAGTACGATCTCGACCTCAAGCTGTTTGCGGCGATCCGCCTCTCCCGGCTCGCCATGCCCGGCATGGCTGAGCGCAACTGGGGACGCATCATCAACGTGCTTGCGGTCAGTGCGAAGACGCCTGGCGCGGGCAGCGTTCCCACGTCGGTTTCGCGCGCGGCCGGCATGGCGCTGACCAAGGTGCTCTCGGCCGAGGGGGCACCGAACAATATCCTGGTGAACGCGATGCTCGTGGGGCTGATCCGCTCCGGCCAGCATGAGCGCCGACATCAGCGCACCGCGCCGGAGAAGTCGTTTGACGATTACATCGCACCGATGGAGAAGCAGCTTCCGATCGGCCGGATCGGCGAGCCCGAGGAGTTCGCGAACCTCGCCTGCTTCCTCGTTTCCGACGCCGCATCCTATGTGACGGGCTGCGCGATCAACGTCGATGGCGGGCGTTCGCCCGTCGTCTGAGGACAGGGCCGGCGGATGCCGGCGGAATGGCGTGCGCGCACGCGAGGGGAGAGTGTGTGGTGACAGGTGACGTAACCGTACGTGCCGTCGATCTGACGGCGCTGATTCACGAAATCGTCCGGCTTGGAGGCAGCGCGGACGAGGAATGCCGGATCGTGTCGGAACATCTGGTGGGCGCGAACCTGGCCGGGCATGACAGCCACGGTGTCGGTATCGTGAACACCTATGTGAAGAACCTGCAGAAGAGCCTACTGGTCCCGAACACGCCGGCCGAATGCGTTCGCGACGACGGGCCGTTCCTGCAGTTCGACGGCCACAAGGGGTACGGCCAGCGCACGGCGAAGGACGTGACGGAGGCGGCCATCGCGCGGACCCGCGACACCGGGGTCTGCGTCGCGACGCTGAAGAACTCGCACCATATCGGCCGCGTGGGCACCTATGCCGAGATGATCGCGGATGCGGGCTTCGTCTCAATCCACTTCACAAACGTCACCGACCACGCAGCGATGGTCGCGCCGTTCCGCGGCGCCGAGGCACGCTTCGGCACCAACCCGGTCACCATGGCCATGCCGACGGGCGACCCCGAAAAACCGATCATCCTCGACATGGCGACCAGCGTCGTCGCCATGGGCAAGATCCGGGTGGCCCGCGACGCGGGCAAGACCGTGCCCGACGCCTGGCTGATCGATTCCGACGGCAGGCCGACCGGTGATCCGAACGTCATGTTCAACGAACCGCTGGGCGCGCTGCGCGCGTTCGCGGAGCACAAGGGGTACGCGCTGTGCCTGATGGCCGAGCTCATGTCCGGTGCGCTGTCGGGCGGCGGCACCCTGCAGCCGGGCAACGAGCGCCTCGACGGCATCATCAACACCATGACCATGGTGGTGATCGATCCGGGCCGGCTGGGCGATGCCGCGTGGATCCGGGCCGAGGTGGATGCGATGTCGGACTATGTGACCGGCTCGCGCGCCGCCAATCCCGACGAGCCCGTGCTGGTGCCGGGCGATCCGGAACGCGCGGCGCGCAAGGAACGGCTGGCGAACGGCATCTTCCTGCCGGAACTGACCTGGACCTGGCTGCTCGAAGCGGGCGAGGCGCTGGGACTCGAACGGGACCGGGCCCACGAGATTGCGGGCTTGGGCTAACCCTCTCCAAGCAACTCGGACAGCAGCACCTCGCGTCCGGCTGACGACGCCTCGACGGCCGCCAGCACAACGGTTAGCGGGACGAGCGCATCGGTGCCGTCGATCTCGGGCTTGCGGTTGTCCGCGACGGCGTCGGCGAAGTCTTCCATCTCGGCCAGCAGGTGATCGGCGGCCTCGAACGCGACCGGCGTTGCCTCGGCCTCTCCCGTTCGCTGGACGCGGATCTCGTTGCGATCGAGGTTGAAGAACGCGTTTCCCCTGGTGCCATGCAGCGCGAGGGTGAAGCGGCGCGGCGATATGTAGTCCGAACCCACATAGCCGATTGAACCCGAGGCGAAGCGCATCAGCAGGGCCGTCGTGTCGGGAATCTCGGGCTCGGTCTCCAGCCGCGCCTGGGCCGCGGTCACCGAGA
>JAYPUG010000196.1:0-4934 GCA_038133965.1 Rhodospirillaceae bacterium
ACAGCGACCGCACGGCGCCTGGGCGTCGAGGGGCTCGACGGCTACGACGTGCTGGAACTGTTCGCGTTTGCGCGTCCTGCCGAATTCACGCTGCCAACGATTGCCGGGCTCGCCCGCACCCTGGGTCTCGGCAGCGGCCTGCAACCCGCGGACGCGCTGGTCGCCGTCGCCGGTCGTCTGCTCGCGGACCTGGCCGACGAAACCGCCGGGCGGGACGCGACCGTGGCCATGGCCCGCGCACTGCACCGCGCCGGATGGCTCTGGGCGCCCTATGTGCTGGACGCGCTCGACACCGAGGACTGGCCCGACGGTAGCGACGCCGCACCGGCTGGCGCCCTGGCGGTGTGGCGCGACCTGCCGGAATGGGACGAGACCGCGCCCGAACCCCCGCCCGGCAACGATCCGGTGGGCGAGGAGGAGGCCCGCGAACGCCTCGAACGCCTGCTGGGCGACAGCGCCGAAAGCCGCGAGGGCCAGCGCGACTACGCCGCCGCCGTGGCCGCGGCCTTCGCACCCCGCCCGGCCCGCGACGCACCCAACATGGTGCTCGCCGAGGCCGGTACCGGGACGGGCAAGACACTGGGCTATATCGCGCCCGCCAGCGGCTGGTCGGAGAAGAACGCCGGCCCGGTCTGGATCAGCACCTATACGCGGAACCTGCAGCAGCAGATCGATCAGGAGCTCGCCCGGCTCTATCCCGACCCGGCGCTGAAGGCGCGCGAGGTCGTGATCCGAAAGGGGCGCGAGAACTATCTCTGCCTGCTGAACCTCGAGGACGCCGCCGGCCGGTTTACCGCACTGCAACGGCGCAACGCCGTGGGTGTGGCCCTGACCGCGCGCTGGGCAAGCGCGACGCGCGACGGCGACCTGGGCGGCGATTTCCCCGCCTGGCTGGTCGATCTGGTGGGCGGCGGTGCGACGCTCGGCCTCGCCGACCGGCGAGGCGAATGCATCTATTCCGCCTGCAGCCACTATTCGCGCTGTTTCGTCGAACACAGCGTGCGCAAGGCGCGCCGCGCCCGCCTCGTCGTCGCCAACCACGCGCTGGTGATGATCCAGGCCGCCATGGGTGCCGGCGAGGAAGCCGGATTGCCGACCCGTTATGTCTTCGATGAGGGACACCATCTGTTCGACGCGGCGGACTCCGCCTTCGCGGCGCATCTGAGCGGTCGCGAGATGGCCGAGCTGCGCCGCTGGCTCCTGGGCCCGGAAAGCGAGGGCCGGAGGCGCGCGGGCGGCCGCGCGCGCGGGCTGCGCGAACGCGCCGAGGACCTGATCGCGCGCGACGACAATGAGGGCGCACAGGCGCTCGCGGATGCACTGGAGGCCGCGCGGAACCTTCCCGCGCCAGGCTGGCTCAACCGGCTCGCGTCGATGCCCGAGGGACCGGCCGAATCCTTCCTCGCCGCCGCCCGCCAGCAGGTCTATGCGCGTGCGGCGGAAAACGCGGGGCCCTACTCGCTGGAAACGGAGGCACAGCCGCCCGACGATGCGCTGCCGGACGCCGCACGCGTCCTGCGCGAGCACCTGGCTGCGCTCGCCACGCCGCTTCGGCGCCTATGCATCCGCCTGCTCGCACGTCTGGATGCCGACGCCGACGAGCTGGAGAGCGCGATTCGCGTTCGCATCGAGGCGGTCGCGCGCGCGCTGCAACGCAGGGCGGAGATGACCATCGGCGCCTGGATCGACATGCTGGACGCCATCGATGCGCCGGCGGGCGAAACGTTCGTGGACTGGCTGGAGGTCGAACGCATCGAGGGGCGCGACATCGACGCCGGCCTTTTCCGCCACTGGATCGACCCGACCGTCCCGTTCGCCGCCGCGATGGCGCCCGTCGCGCATGGGCTGGTGGTGACGTCGGCGACACTGACCGACCGGACGGGCGACACGGATGCAGACTGGACCGTCGCCGACCGGCGCACGGGCGCTGCACACATGCCGATGCCTGCGATGCACACGCGCGTCGCCTCGCCCTTCGACTATGGCCAACAGACGCGCGTCTTTGTCGTGACCGACGTGAAACGCGGCGACGCGGACCAGGTGGCCGCCGCCATGCGCGAGCTGTTCCTGGCGTCCGGCGGCGGAGCGCTGGGCCTGTTCACCTCGATCGCGCGGTTGCGGCAGGTGCATGCGCGGGTCGCCGACCCGCTCGACGCCGCGGGCCTGCCGCTCTATGCGCAGCATGTGGACCAGCTGAACGTCGCGACGCTGATCGACATCTTCCGGGCCGAGACGAATGCCTGTTTGCTGGGCACGGACGCCGTGCGCGACGGCGTCGATGTGCCGGGCGATTCCCTGCGTCTCCTGGTCTTCGACCGCATTCCCTGGCCGCGCCCCACGATCCTGCACCGCGCGCGACGCGACGCATTCGGCGGGCGCGACCATGACGACATGCTGGCCCGCCTGCGCCTTTCCCAGGCCTATGGCCGCCTGATCCGAAGGCAGGGCGATCGGGGCGTGTTCACGATCCTCGATGCTGCGACGCCGACCCGGCTCTTCGGCGCTTTCCCCGAGGGGGTCACACCCGAGCGGGTCGGGCTCGTCGAGTCCATCGAGGCGACGGCAGAGTTCCTGGAACGCTGAACCCGGGGCGTCAGCCGGTCCCGAACCAGCCCAGCAATGCGCTGACGGTCACGATGGACAGGACCGTCGAGACCAGGATGGCCGCCGAGCACCGCTGGACGAAGATCCCGTACTTCTGAGCGATCACGAACACCAGCGCGCCTGTCGGCAGGGCGGAGACCAGAACCACGGCACGGACAAGGTCCGCGTCCAGCGCGAACAGCGACACCGCGAGCCACCAGGTCACCGCCGGCTGCACGAGCAGCTTCACCGCAACCAGCCAGCCGACCTCCTGTGCGCCGGCGGAAAGCGGTTTACCGACCATGAACAGGCCGATCGCGAACAGGGCGCACGGCCCGGCCGCGGCCCCCATCAGGGAGAAAAAGCTCGATACGGGGATCGGCAGCGCGAGCCCCGACCAGGACCAGAGCACACCGGCCATGGGCGCGAGAAAGAGCGGTCCGCGGATGACGGCCCAGACCGCTCCGGCTAGGACACGAAGCGGCGATGCCTCGCCGCCGCCACGCAACTCGACCACGAGGATTGTCAGGCCCAGGACGACGACATTGTTGATGGTTGTCGCGATCACGGCGAGAAGTGCGCCGTCCGGTCCGAACGCCGCCAGGAACAGGGGAATTCCCATATAGCCCGTGTTCGCGAAGATTCCGGTCAGGCTGTGCAGGGTCAGGCCCGCCAGGGAGTTCGGGAAGACGAACCGGGCCAGCACGAACATCGGCACGGCGACCAGCACCATCCCGAGGGCATAGGCCCAGATGAACGGCCAGTTGAAGACGGACGACAGGGGCACCGTGGCGATCGAGAGAAACATGATCGGCGGCAGCGCGAACCAGTAGACGAAGGCGTTCAGCGCCTCGGAGCTCGATTCTCCCAGAATCCGGAACCGGCCCGACAGGTAGCCCGCGAGCATGATCGCAAAAACCGGAACGGCGACATTGACCACGGCGGACATCGAAACAACCTATTGGCTACCAACCCGGACAGACGGTGCGTCGCTTGACGGCGCCCGACACGCCCGCTTTAACCACTCCGGCATCAGCAGGGAAGCGCAGATCGATGATCGAACCCCAGACGGCACTCGTTTACACCATGGTCATGGTCTCGGCCGCAGACAGCGAGATGACCGATTCCGAACTCGGCCGCATCGGCGAGATCGTCAGCCAGTTGCCGGTCTTCTCCGGCTTCGACACCGAACAGATGACCGATATCGCGCGCGAGTGCGCCGAGCTTCTGTCGCGCGACGACGGGCTTGATGACGCAATCTCCCAGATTCGCGGAGCGCTTCCCGACAAGCTGCGCGAGACGGCCTATGTGCTGGCCTGCGACGTGGTGACGGCGGACGGCAAGGCGAGCCAGGAAGAGCTCCGCCTGCTGGAACTGCTGCGCCACGGGCTCGAGATCGACCGGCTGGCCGCGGCCGCCATCGAGCGCGCCGCACGCGCGCGCTATACGCCCATCTGACCGGCACGCCAGCCATGGCCGCGCTGTCGGGATATCGCATCGGGTTCATCGGCCTGGGGCTAATGGGCAAGCCCATGGCCCGGAACCTACTGGATGCAGGTGCGGAACTGACCGTGACCAGCCGTAGCCCCGGCCCGGCAGAAGAACTCTCCGCCGCAGGCGCGAACCCGGCGTCCAACCCGCGCGAGGTGTCGGCAACCAGCGACATCACCATCGTGATGGTCACCGACACACCGTCGGTCGAGAAGGTGCTGCACGGCGATGACGGCGTCTTTGCGGGCCTGTCCGCGGACAAGATCGTCATCGACATGGGCACCACCAAGGTGCGCGAAACGCGGGCCTGGGCCGAAGAGGCCGCCGCGTTGGGCGCACACTACGTCGATGCGCCCGTCTCGGGCGGCACGGTGGGGGCAGAGGCCGGCAACCTGACCATCATGATCGGCGCCGACGACGCGGTCCTGCCGCGCGTCATGCCGGTCTTCGAGGTGCTGGGCCGGAACATCACCCATATCGGCGGCAGCGGCGCTGGTCAGGTCACCAAGACAGCGAACCAGGCGATCGTTGGTATGACGCTGGCCGCCGTCGCCGAGGGACTGACACTGGCCGCCAAGGCCGGCGTCGATCCGGCGAAGGTGCGCACCGCGCTGCTCGGCGGGTTCGCGGAATCGCGCGTACTGGATCTGCATGGCGGCCGCATGGTCGAACGCAAGTTCGAGCCCCACGGGCGCGCCTCGGTCCATCACAAGGATATCCTGCAGGCGCTCGAACTGGCCGAACAGGTGGGCGTCGATCTGCCATCTCTCGAGAAGAACCTCGAGCTGTGGCAGAAGATGATGGACCGCGGCTGGGCCGATCTCGACCAGGCCGGAATCATCCGCGCGGTCGAGGAAGAG
>JAYPUG010000197.1:0-4916 GCA_038133965.1 Rhodospirillaceae bacterium
CCAGTGGACTGTTCTTGCGCACCCAGATGATCGAGTGGCGGAAGTCGCGATTGGCGAAGACGGGAATGGCCGTCAGCCATTCGCCCGCGCCGCGGTCGCGCATCATCGTGTAGTTCGAGAGCGAGAACTCGCAGGCCTGGAAGGGCTGGTTGTTGAGAACCTTGGCGTAGATTTCCTCGAGGATGCCCGGTTCGTAACGGATATCCGTGCCGGCATAGGTGCCGGCCATCTCGAGCGTGAACTCGTAGTCGTTTCCCCGAACGAGGATGCCGTCGGTCGCAGCCATGTTTCCCACCCTGGTTGTGCCGGTCGGTGCTGGTCTTTCTTGCTCTGCTGATAGCACGATCGTATCCGTCAAACGAGACGGTGATGTCCGTGCGGGATAACCCTGATAGGGTGCGCGCGACCGAGAATGAGAAACCAGAGGATACGAAGCCATGCGTGCCGTCTTCGCCCTGACACCGTGGGAATCCAAGCGCCTGATCGGCAAGGCCGTCGCGGCCCTGCCCGAGGTGGCCTATGCACTCGAACACGCGCAGATCGTCGTCGCCCACGGATCGACGAACGTCTATGTCGCCGACGAACTCATGGGCAACTGCCCCGACCGGGATCGATACGTTTCGGGACAGGTGATCAACGGCACCCTGTGCCAGACCCAGCCGGAGGAAAAGCCGGCGATCATCCGGCTGGTCAAGGGCAAGTCCGTGCCGCCCGTGCCGACGATGGAGGAAACCCTTGCGGGCTGGGACGACAAGTCCCTGTTCATCAAGGGGGCCAACGCGGTCGATCCGGAGTTCAACGCCGGCATCTTCAACGCGCACCCGGCCGCGGGCACGATCGGTTGGGCCTATGGCGCGGTCTGCGGCACGGGCATTCCCCTGATCGTACCCGTCGGGCTTGAGAAGCTGGTGCCGTCGATCCGGGCGGCGTCCGCCGAACTGGGCCATGCGAAGGCCGAGTATTTCTACGGCACCAAGATCGGCATGCTGCCGCTGATGAACGCGAAGGTCATAACAGAAATCCAGGCCTTCGAAATCCTGTTCGGCCTGGCGGCCGTCCATGTCGGCGGGGGCGGGGTCTCGGGATCCGAGGGCACCGTCGTCATTTCGGTGACCGGCGAGGATGCCGATGTGGGGGCGGCGATCGAGCTGTTCGAATCCATCAAGGGCGAGCCGCCACTGGCACTGGTGAAGCGCCGTTGCGAGGACTGTTTCGCGCCGCCGCCGGCCTTCACCTCGGGGACCGATGCCGCCACGGCGCACGGCACGGTTTCGGCCGACGAGGCACGGGCGATCAAGCAGTGCATCTTTTCGGGAACGCCGGAAGCCGACCTGCCGGACTGGTTCCGCAAGCGCGAGCCCGCCTGACGGCGAGTTGCGCTCAGGCCGCGGCCTTGCCGTAAGAGGGCTGACGAGCCGCGACCCCGGCTTCTCGAACCCGTGGATGGGGCCGATGGGGGTGCCGAGGCGAACGCGGGCCACGCCTGAACCGGTTTTCGGGCCGGCCGGCTGCGCGCCGGCGTCATGGCTGCCGTGAATCGACACGGCCGCACGCCTGTGCGATCTAGTCCCGCAACGAAGCCATAAATTCAAACGGTGGAGCGCGACCGTCATGGACACCATTGCCGATGCACAGCCTGTCGAGACGATCGAGGGATCGGGATTTCCTCTGGCCTTCAAGTTCCGGCAGGGGGACGGCCGCTCACCGGTGCTCGGACCGGGGGCGGCACGCGATGTCTTCGTGACCGAGGCGCGGGCACTCAATGGCTATCAGAAGGAAGGGATCGTCCACGAGGGCGCCGGCGGACATACCTGGCGAATGACCACGGACGAAGGCCTGCACATCGGCGGTAAGGACATCGCGCCTTTCCCCCTTGGCTTCTACAACGCCGGCCTGCACGGCGATCTGGTGAACCGCATCCTGGCGATCGCCGCGGCCCGCGGCATCGTCATCGACGACCTCGATCTGCATGTCCAGAACGGCTACTACGTCATCGGCTCGTTCGTGCGGGGCGATGCCAAGGGGCATGTCGAGCCGTCGCATGTGCGTGCGCGGATCGCCTCGAGTGCTGCACCCGAGGCGGTGTCCGCACTCGTGAACGATGCGGTAAAGGCGTCGCCGGCCTTCGCCACCATGAGCCAGTCGGTCGAGAACACCTTCGCAATCTATGTGAACGGGCGTCGGCGGGTGGTCACGTCCCTGCCGAATTCGGATGCTCCCGATGCAGCCGATCCGTACCGGACATATGGTGCGCCGCCGTCGCCGCTCGCGGGCTCGGACGAACTCGACGACATCATCTTGAAGACCGGAGAGGCGAACGAGGGCGAGATTCAGCCCGCGGTGAACGGTACGGACGACAAGATCAAGCGGATCGTGCGTACGGTGAACGGCGACAGCAAGCTGATCGACCCGGCGGGCGTGACCGAAATCGACACCGTGCTCGGCCTGCCGGGCATGAGCCACTTCGCCTACAAGTCGGATGAGCGTCCCGCCGGCGGCCGGGCACCCAGCGGCCTTGCCTACATCGCGGCCGGCATCGCCTTCTGTTACCTGACGCAGCTCGAGCGCTACACGATTCACCAGAAGTTCAACATCCGCGGCGCCAGGCTGGTCCAGTACACGCCCTTTGCGCTGACGGGTGACCCGTCGGACGGAAGCTGGACCGCGAACATCGAGCCGGTCGATACCCACCTGTTCCTGTCGGGCGACGAGGACGATGCGACCCACGAACGGCTGATGACCATCGCCGCGAATGTTTGCTACCTGCACGCGACGCTCGCCGCTTCGGTCCAGGCCGTGGTGGATGTGGAAGTCAACGGCACGCCGGTCGGCTGACCGCCGCCGTCACAGGCGTTTTTCGACCAGTGCTATTCCGCCCGCGTCCGCGGCGGACGCGAATGTGCGGGAACCCTCGAACGTGAACGAGTTGTAGTCGATCCGCGCGATCTCGGCAAAGCCGCATCGCGCGAAGACGCGTTGCGACGCAGGGTTCGTTGCGTCGGCGACCATGGTCGCGAACCCGCTGGCCGAGCCGTTTGCGGCGCACAGATCGACCAGTGTTCCCGCGATGCCGCGGCCGCGTGCCTCCTGTGAAACAGCGAGCATGTGCAGGTGGAGAGACGTTTGGAGGGTGTCCGCGTTCGTGGCCTCGTAGCCCGCTTCCAATGCTTCGATGATGGCCCCGATTGGGGGATAGTGGGGTGTCGCGTCCGCGATTTCGGGCGGCGGGACGGTCGTGAAACGGGTCGCAAGTGCCACGCCGACGACGTCGCCATCGTCGATTGCGCAGACGCTCAGATTCTCGGGCAGTGCGACGGGGATGAAGATATCCAGCATGGCGACGAATTCGCCAGCAGTCTGGCCCGCGGCCACGGCGAGTGGTTCGTCGCGGCTGAATGTCTCTGCAATCATGGCGCCTGCTTCCGCGCCCCGGGCCGCGTCGAGGATTTCGTAGGTAATGCCGTTCTGTTCGCTCGGGAGGTTCATCGCGGTTATGGGCTGGCCGGGACCGTCGGGTTGGTGAAAGAATAACCCGGTCAACGAAGGAGGGCAGCATGATGTCCACGACGAACCTTGCGGAGCACTCGCTTGCCGAGATCGCAGCGGCGCTGCGCGACGGCAGCCTGACGGCCACCGCGATTGCGGACTGGGCCATCGCCAACCACGACGAGCGCGGGGAAGCGCTCCACGCATACAAGACATGGAACCCGGACCGGTTGCGGCGCGAGGCGGCAGCCGCCGACGCGGCCTTTGCCGCCGGGTTCGACCTCGGTCCTCTCCAGGGTATGCCCGTTTCGATCAAGGACCTGATCGGGGTCGCCGGCTACCCGACCTTCGCCGGCTGTCCGCGCGAACTGCCCGCGCGCTGGCAGTCCGAAGGACCGCTGGTCCAGGCGCTCCGAAGCCAGCTCGGAGTCGTCTCGGGCAAGAGCCACACCGTGCAGTTCGCCTTCGGCGGCATGGGTGCGAACCACCATTGGGGTGCGCCGCGGAACCCCTGGGATGCTGCGGAGCACCGCTCTCCGGCGGGTTCGAGCTCCGGCGCTGGCGTCAGCCTGCACGAAGGCTCGGCGCTGCTCGCCATCGGGACGGATACGGCGGGCTCGGTGCGCATGCCCGCGACGGTCACGGGAAACGCGGGGCACCGGCCGACGCCCGGCCGCTGGTCAATCGAGGGGATCGTGCCGCTGGTGCCCTCGCTCGACACGCCGGGACCGATCGCGCGGTCGGTCGCCGACATGATCTACGGGTTCGCCGCGCTCGATCCGCTGTTGAGCAAAGATTTTTCGGGGTTCCTGGAACTGGCGGAGAGTGTCGCGGCGGATGAATTGCGGATCGGCGTGTGCGACTGGTACTTCCGCGATTGCGACCCGGGCGTGGCCGAACGCGTGCATGAGGCGATCGCGGAACTCGAAGCCGCTGGCATGCGGGTCTCGTCCGCGACCCTGCCGCATCTCGACGATGTTTCGGCGCTCAACGATGCGGGCGGCCTGCACATCGGCGAGTTCTCCAGCTTCATCAACAACGAGATGAGGGAGTTCCGAGACGATCTGGACCCGGCGGTCGCGATCCGGGTGGCGGCGGCCGACAATTATCCCGCCGCCGAACATCTGCGCCGCGTGCGCGAGGTCGAGCGGATGGCCGCGGCCGCCGATGCGGCATTCGGGCCGTTCGATGCCATCGTCGGGCCGACCATCCCGATCACCCCGCCGAGGATGAGCGACATCGCCACGCCCGAAACCCACCTGGCCGCGAACACCCGATATGTCCAGAACACGGTGACCGTGAGCCTGCTGCACCAATGCGCGACGACCGTACCGGTCGGCCTCGACGCGGCGGGCATGCCCGTGGGGATGCAGATCGTCTGCCGCAGCGGCGACGACGAGACGGCGCTGGCCCTCGCCCGCCCATGCGAA
>JAYPUG010000198.1:0-3220 GCA_038133965.1 Rhodospirillaceae bacterium
CCGCGCTCGGGTGTGCTGCCGAAAATCCGGCCAGAGAAAAAACCGAGCCCGAACGGCATCGAGTAACGGCTGTAGCCGTATGAGAACTTGGAAACGAACAGGTAGTCGCCGATCAGCAGGGTCGGGATCATCGAACCCGTGGGAATGTTGAAGGGCTGGTAGGCGAAGGTCCGTATCACGCCGGCGATCAGCAACGCATAGACGATCGTGCGCACCGTTTCCCAGGTGCCGCCTTCCTTCTTCCTGCAATCCTTGGCCAAGCGCGAAACTTCACCGTTGATCCCGGCCGGGTTGCCGGGCAAGCGTTCTGCGGGTTTCTAGCGGGACGGCGGAGATTCCACCAGTCACGAATGAGCCACTATCGGCAACTCAGCCGTCCGTATCGGGAATGGCGGAGATGATCACGATCGCCTGCGCCAGAGGCGGCTCGTCGGTAAGGGACAGTTCGATCAGGGGCTTCATGCCGGGCGGTGTGATCTCCGCAAGCCGGTCCGCGGCACCGTTCGTCAGTTTCATGGTCGGCTTGCCGGACGGGAGGTTGACCACGCCCATATCGCGCCAGAAGACACCCTTGCGGAACCCGGTCCCCAGCGCCTTCGAACACGCCTCCTTCGCGGCATACCGTTTGGCGTAGCTGTCAGCGCGATTCAGCCGCCGGTCCGACTTGGCCCGTTCGGTCTCGGTAAAACAGCGCTGCGTGAAGCGCTCGCCGAACCTTTCGAGTGTGCGCTCGACCCGCGTGATGTCGATGAGATCGCTGCCCAGCCCGATGATCATCGGGTAGGCAGGTACGTTGGGGTGTGGTGGATCGCCCTCGCTCATGCGCTCGCCTCGCCTTGCGCGTCGGTGCGCGACTTGTCAATCAGCGCGCGCATCCGCTTGATGGCGCTGTCGAGGCCGCCGAAGATCGCTTCGCCAATAAGGAAATGCCCGATGTTGAGCTCCTCGATCTCGCCGATGGCCGCGACCGGCCCGACCGTATCGAAGGTGATTCCGTGGCCGGCATGTACGTTCAGCCCGATTTCCGCACCGTAGGCCGCGGCGTCGGCGATCCGGGCCAGAAATTCAGCAGCCCGTTCCGTCTCGCCATCGATGACGGCATCGCAATAGGCGCCCACATGCAGTTCGATGGCCGGGGCGCCGACGGACCGCGTGGCATCGAGCTGTGCCCGATCCGGCTCGACGAACATCGACACGATTGAGCCGCGCTCGCCCAGGCGGTCAACGAAGCGCTTCAGATGATTGTGCCCAGCGGCGACGTCGAGACCGCCTTCCGTCGTTCGCTCCTCGCGCCGTTCCGGAACGATACACACGGCATGCGGGGCCGTGCGCAGCGCGATATCGAGCATCTCGTCGGTCGCTGCCATTTCCAGGGTGAGCGGGATCTCGATCGCCGCAACCAGTCGCGAAAGATCGTCGTCGGATATGTGCCGGCGATCCTCGCGCAGATGCGCAACGATGCTGTCCGCACCCGCCGCCGCAGCCGCGCGCGCCGCGCGCACCGGGTCGGGATGCCCACCACCGCGTGCGTTGCGAATGGTCGCGACATGATCGACGTTGACGCCGAGACGAAGTACCGAAGTCATTGGATTGACGTACCTTTCCGGATCGCCGTCTAGAATTGGCATTCCGCTTAGCGAGGTCAAGCCGCCGCGGCGCGGCCTCAGCTTCGTGCGCGTTCCACCGTGCTCACGGACCTGCGCCCGCGCAGGGTCGCCACGATCGTGTTCAGGTGACGAGCGTCATCGACCTCGATATCGACGGTCATGTCGAAAAAGTCGGGCGTGCGGTTGGTGAACTTCAGGTTCGAGATGTTGCCGCGCGCATCCGCAATCGTTTCCGCCAGTTCCGCCAGGCTGCCGGGCTCGTTCACCAGCGTTACGTTCAGCCGGCTCACCTGGCCGCCCGCCTCGTCCGCATCGCGGTCCCATGCCACGTCGATCCAGCGCTCGGGGCTGTCGGCAAACGCCTCCAGCGTCATGCAGTCGATCGTGTGAACGGTTGTCCCCTTGCCCGTGGTCATGATGCCGACGATGCGGTCGCCGGGCAGCGGGTAACAGCATTTTGCCAGGTGAACCGCGATACCGGGCGTCAGGCCGCTGATCGGCACGGCGTGCTCTCCGTCACCGACCGCCGGGCGACGGCGGCGGCGCAGCGAAAAGATCGAGCTGCTCGCGCTTTCCCCCTTCTCCGTCCGGGCCACCTTCTCGGGATGGAACACGCGCGCGACATCGCGCCCGGTATAGACGCCCTGCCCGACCATCGCGAACAGGTCGTCGGCGGATTCGGCGTGGAATTCGTCGAACGCGGCCTCCAGGGAGACATCGTCCAGGGTCTCGCCATAGCGCTGGAATGCCTTCTCGACGATTCCGCGTCCCAGCTCGACATACTGGCGCATCTGGGCGTCGCGCACGACGCGCCGGATTCTCGCACGTGCCTTGCCGGTGATAACGAAGCGCTCCCACTCCGGCGAGGGGGTCTGATTGGCCGAGGTCAGGATTTCCACCTGGTCGCCGTTGGTAAGCTGCGTGCGCAACGGCATGTTGCGGCCGTTGATCTTGGCCCCGACGCACCGGTCCCCGATGGCCGTGTGCACTGCGTAGGCGAAATCGACCGGCGTCGCCCCGCTCGGTAGGGAATAGACGTCGCCCTTGGGCGAGAAACAGAACACCTGGTCCGAGAACATCTCGAGACGCGTGTGTGCCAGGAAATCTTCCGGAGCGACCGCGTTCTCCAGGATGTCGAGCAACTCCTGCAACCAGCGGTACTGCTTGCTCTCCTCCCTTTCGGCGCTGCTGGCAGGCCCCGAACCGCGGTCCTTGTACACCCAGTGCGCCGCGACACCGCGCTCGGCCACATCGTGCATTTCGCGCGTCCGGATCTGGACCTCGATGCGCTGGTTCGCAAGGCCGAGAACGCCGGTGTGGATCGAGCGGTAGCCGTTGGGCTTCGGCGTGGAGATGTAATCCTTGAAGCGGCCGGGCACGACACGGTAGCGGCCGTGGACCTCGCCAAGCGCCCGGTAGCATTCTGGCACCGTATCGACAACGACACGGAATGCAATGATGTCGGAAAGCTGTTCGAGCGAACTCTGCTGGCGCTGCATCTTGCGCCAGATGGAGTAGGGAGACTTCTCGCGCCCGGCCACATCGGCCGTGATCCCTTCTTCGGCGAGCACGCCACGCAAATCCTCGACCACGCGTGCGGTCACGTCTTCGCC
>JAYPUG010000198.1:3230-4915 GCA_038133965.1 Rhodospirillaceae bacterium
GGATCGAATCCCGTGCCTCGGGGTTGAGCTCGCGGAACGCCAGGTCCTCAAGCTCATCCTTGATGCCGTGCATGCCGATCCGCTCGGCGAGCGGCGCGTAGATGTCCATGGTCTCGTGCGCGATGCGCAGCCGGCTCTCCGGCTTCGCCATGTGGTCGAGCGTGCGCATGTTGTGGAGCCGGTCGGCGAGCTTCACGAGCAGCACGCGAATGTCGCGGCTCATCGCGAGCAGGAGCTTGCGGAAGTTCTCTGCCTGCTTGGCCCGGGTGGATTGCAGTTCGAGCTGGGTCAGCTTGGTGACGCCATCGACAAGCTCGGCCACCTCCTCGCCGAACAGGCCGCTGATCTGTTCGCTTGTCGCCTCGGTGTCCTCGATTGTGTCGTGCAGCAGCGCCGTGATGATCGACGCCGTATCGAGGTGGTAGTTTGTCAGGATGCCGGCGACCTCGAGCGGGTGCACGAAATAGGGGTCGCCCGAGGCACGCTTCTGGGAACCGTGCGCCTTCATCGAAAAGACATAGGCGCGGTTCAGCGCTTCCTCGTCGGCGCTCGGGTCGTAGGCACGCACCCGTTCGACCAGCTCGTCCTGTCGCATCATGGCGCTATCTTAGCCATGGAATGCCGGCAACGAAAAAGCCCGGATGCAAATCCATGCATCCGGGCCCGTAAACTCGCTGTGTCGGCTGGCCGACGGAACGAACCGGTCCAGCGTCAGTCCTCCTGACCCTCGACCGCATCCTCAAAGCGCATTTCCGGCATGTCGGGCTCGACGACCGCGTCCGCGGCCTCTTCCGGGTTCTGCTCGGCAACACCGGCCACCTGGGCCTCGGATTCGAGAAGCTCGATCACCTCGTCCTCTTCCGGCAGGTCGTATTCGACATGCTTCTGCTGGCTGACGATCAGCGCTTCCTGCAAGTTCTCGAAATCGACCGTTTCGTCGGCGATCTCGCGCAGCGCGATCACCGGGTTCTTGTCATTGTCGCGCTCGACCGTGATCGGCGCACCGGCCGAGACCTCGCGCGCGCGCTGGGCGGCGAGCATCACCAGGTCGAACCTGTTGGAAACCTTCTCGATACAGTCTTCGACTGTTACGCGGGCCATTCAGATATCTCCGAGGCGTGAATTCAGACCCTGTATATAGGGACAAAGTGCGGGAAAGCCAACAGGTTATCGGTCAATCGGGGTCCAACGGGTGCACATCGGCCCGATCTGGCGCGCGGGCAAGCAAATCCTCCACCCGATCGCCGCTCACGGGGTGGCGCCAGCCGGGCGCGACGTCCGCGAGCGGGCGAAGGACAAAGGCCCGCACGGACATCCGCGGATGGGGCAGAACAGGCCGGCCGGACCGGACCTCGCCGTTCCAGTCGAGCAGGTCCAGGTCGATGGTTCGTGCGGCGTTCGCGACGGAGCGTTCGCGCCCGAACGCCGCCTCGATTGCATGCAGCAGTTCGAGCAACGGCTCGGGCCAGAGCGCGGTTTCGATGCGTGCCACGGCGTTGACGTAGTTGGGCAGGTCCGATGCGGGCACCGGCACGCTCTCGTACCAGCGCGAGATTCCGACCACTCGGACACCCTCGCGCGACAGGGCTGCAAGCGCGGCTTCCAGCGTCGCGCGCGGCGGTCCGTAGCGCTCGTCCGGCAGGTTCGCGCCGAGCCCGATCAGGGTCATCTTCACGCTCCGCGGG
>JAYPUG010000199.1:0-1664 GCA_038133965.1 Rhodospirillaceae bacterium
GTTCGACACCCATGAACCGCGACTTTTCCCAATTGCCGGCCTGGGTCGACTGGTCGGCCGCTGGAATCTGGCGCGCCAGCGCCATCATCATCGAGAGGGCATGCTCGGCCGTGGTGATCGCGTTGCCGAAAGGCGTGTTCATCACGACCACGCCGTTCGCCGTCGCTGCCGCGACATCGACATTGTCCACGCCGATGCCCGCGCGGCCGACAACCTTGAGGTTGGATGCGGCCGCCAGGACCTTCTCGGTCACCTTCGTCGCAGAACGGATAGCAAGCCCGTCATAGTCGCCGATACACGCGATCAACTCGTCCTCGGACATGCCGATCTTCACATCGACCTCGATACCGCGACCCTCGAAAATCTCTTTCGCGCGCTCGCTCAGCTTGTCGGAAATCAAAACCTTCGCCATAGGGAGGTCCTTCCAGAGAAGAAATTCGGAATGTTGGGGATTGCCGGCAGGTACGGCCGTCAGGCCGCGGACGCCGCGCGCTCGTTCCTGACCGTCTCGTACGCCCAATCGAGCCAGCCCGTGAGCGCTTCGAGATCGCCGGCTTCCACGGTGGCGCCGGCCCAGATACGCAGACCCGGCGGCGCATCGCGGTAGCCGTTCACGTCATAGGCGACGCCCTCACCCTCGAGGGCTGCCGAAACATCCTTGGCCACCCCGGCCTTGTCATCACCGGACAGAGCCTCGAACCAGGGATCGACGATCTTGATGCAGACACTGGTGGTAGAACGCTGCGCGGCCTCCCCGGCGAGAAATGCCGCCCAGGACGAACCGGCGATCCAGCGTTCGAGGACCGTGAAGTTCGCGTTCGAACGCCCGATCAGACCTTCAAGCCCCCCGATGTCGCGGCTCCAGGCAAGCGCATCGAGGTGGTCTTCTACGCAGAGCATCGACGGCGTGTTGATCGTACTGCCCTCGAAGATGGACTCGTCCAGCTTCCCGCCCTTGGTCATGCGGAAGATCTTGGGCATGGGCCACGCCGGGGTGTGGCTTTCGAGCCGTTCCACCGCGCGCGGGCTGAGGACCAGCATGCCGTGTTGTGCCTCGCCACCCAGCACCTTCTGCCAGGACCAGGTGACCATATCGAGCTTGTCCCACGGCAGGTCCATGGCGAACGCGGCCGATGTGGCGTCGCACAGGGTCAGGCCCTCGCGGTCGGTCGCGATCCAGTCGCCATCCGGCACGCGCACGCCCGATGTCGTGCCATTCCAGGTGAAGATCACGTCGCGCGCGAAATCGACCGCCCCCAGATCCGGCAATTCGCCGTAGGGAGCATCCAGCACGCGCACGCCGTCGATGCGCAGCTGCTTGACCACGTCGGTCACCCAGCCCTGCCCGAAACTTTCCCAGGCGAGCAAATCGACGCCGCGGGCGCCCAGGCACGACCACATGGCCATCTCGAAGGCGCCCGTGTCCGATGCGGGCACGATACCGACCCTGTAATCGGCGGGAATGCCGAGAATGTCGCGGCTCTCCTCGATGACCCGGCGGAGTTTGGCCTTGGGTTCCTTCGCGCGGTGCGAACGCCCGATACTGGCAGGCGCAAGCGCATCCAGCGACCAGCCTGGCCGTTTGGCGCACGGACCCGAAGAGAACAGTGGATTGGCCGGGCGCGCGGCCGGCCGGGGGGGGGTATGCGGTCTCTTATAAACAA
>JAYPUG010000199.1:1674-4843 GCA_038133965.1 Rhodospirillaceae bacterium
GAAGAAAACAGTGGGTTGGCCGGACGGGTGTCCGGCTGGCGGGTAGTGTCTGTCATGTTACGCGTCCCTTGCAGAACGCCGCGCCTCGTTGGGGAGGCGTGGCCCGCCGCGGAAGTTAGTCCATCGTGGCGCGCCGTCAATAGACGTTTTGTCGCGGGCGGTCAGGACAGGCCGTAATACCAGGGCGCCACCAGGCTGAAGACAATCCACACGATGACGAGCAGCGGCGTGCCGACCTTCACGAAATCGACGAACCTGTAGTTGCCGGGCGCCATGACCAGCAGATTCGTCTGGTAGCCGATGGGCGAAGCGAAGGAACAGTTCGCCGCGAAGACAACAGCAACCGCGAAGGGTTCGACCGGCAGGCCGAGCCCGTTTGCCAACCCGACCGCGATCGGCGTGAACAGAACGGCAGTGGCCTTGGTGCTGATGAGATTCGCCAGCACCGCCACCAGCAGGAAGAAGGCCGAAAGGATCACCGCCGGCGAGGCCCCGCCCACGACATCGAGCAGCAGGCCCGCCAGAAACTCCGCACCGCCCGTTGCCTGCAGCGCGCTGCCGAGAGCAAGCGCGGCGGCGATCATCATGACGATGGTCCGGTCGATGGCGCGCGAGGCCTGGCGGACGTTCAGCACTCCCGTGGCCAGCATCGCGCCCGCGCCCACCAGCGTCGCGATCTCGATCGGAACGACACCGAGCGCGGCCGAAGCGATGACGGCGAAGAAGATACCCAGCGTACTGGCCGCGTGATGGACCGCCGGCATGGCGGCGGCCGTCCATTCGACCAGCAGGATGTCCTGGTCTCCGCGCAGGGCCTCGATGTCGGGCTCGCGGCCCTGGATCAACAGCACATCGCCGGGTTCGAGCCGAATTTCGGTCACCCGCTCGCGGATCATCTGGGAGCGGCGCTGAATGCCGAGCACGACGCAGTGGTACTTGTAGCGGAACCCGAGCTGGGTGAGCGTCTGGCCCGTCAGGCGGGATGACGGTGTGACCATTGCCTCGGCCAGCACCTGGTTTCCCACCTGCCAGCGCTGCTCGCCATCCTCGGTCTCAAACCGCTCCCAGTCCTGTCCTAGTTCCGGGTGGAACTGCTCCGGATCGCCCTTGAGCGCCTCGGTCAGCGCCGCCCGCGTCGCCGCGACGACGATGATATCGCCCGCCGCCAGCTCGAAGTCGTCGTCGAACGGCGGATAGAAGGATTCGTTCTGGTGAACCAGGACACGGACCGTCATGTCCTTCAGTTCGGGGAAGAAACCGCCGCGCGGGCGCATGCGCTCGAACTTCGACCCGTGGGCCACCGCGATCTCGGCCATGAACTGGCGGCCGCTGCCCGCGATCGCGTTCGTCAGCGGCGTGCGCTCGGGCAGGATGCGCGGACAGACAAACACCACGTAGAGAATACCCACCAGCGCCAGCGCGCCCCCCGGCACCAGGAACTGGAAGAACGAGAAACCCTCGCCACCCAACTCGATGAGCATTCCGGATACGAGCAGGTTCGTGCTCGACCCGATCAGGGTCGTCATACCTCCCAGGATCGAGGCGAAGGACAACGACATCATCAGCCGTGACGGGGATTGGGAAAGCCGGGTCGCGAGCGCCTGCATGATGGGAATGAAGATCACCACCACCGGCGTGTTGTTCATGAAACCGCTCACCGCCAGCACAGCTACGAAGGCGAGCCCCGTGGCCGCCGCCGCATGCCCGCGCCCGTAGCGGAAGAACATCTGTGCGCCGGCCTCGAGCACGCCGGTGCGTGCCAGCCCCTCGCCCATCACCAGGAGCGCAATGACGGTCAGCAGCGCTGGGTTCGCAAACCCGGCGAGAAGCGTCGTGGGATCGAGGATGTTGGCCCCGGCCGCGTCACGCACCGGGTTGAAATGGAAGAAGACCAGCAGGACGCAGATAACGCCGAGCGAGGTCAGCTCGAGCGACACGCGTTCGAGCGTGTAGAGCGCAAGCGCCACCACGATGACGGCGAAGGTCGCCCACATCCCGAACACGGTGGGGTCAATCGCTGGAATGAGCTCGTTCATGACGCTCTGGCCGGTGGCCGATACGATTCGGCCCTAATCTACCACGCGCATTGAATCGCTACGCCGGGCGACAGCGCAGGAACACCGTCGCATCGAAGGTCGCGACCTCTCCGTCATCGTTGCTGACGACGAAACCCAGGCGGACGACGCCACGATTCGGATCTGACCGGGTCTTGCGCGCCTCCTTCACTTCGACAGCCGTGTACAGCGTGTCGCCAGGACGGACCGGCGCCGTCCAGCGCACCTCGTCGAGGCCGGGACCGCCCATGCCGGCCGCATCGACAGCGCCCGTGCGAATGAACTGGCCGGTCGCGGCAGCGACGGTCTGGAAACCGCTGGCGATCAGACCGCCGAACACCGTGTCCTTCGCGGTTTCCGCATCCGTGTGAAAGGGCTGCGGGTCGTACTGGCGGGCGAACCATGTGATTTCGTCTTCGTCGAGCGTCACAGGTTCGCAATCGAAACGACGGCCGACATTGAAATCCTCGAAATACATCTCGCTCATGCCGCCGCTCCCGTCCGGCAACGAAGGAACGTCGTCGTCTGGAACCGCGACACCTCCTTGCCGTCCACCGCCGTAGAGAACTGAAGCCGTATGATCCCGCGGTCGGGCCGGGATTTCGACTCGCGCACCTCGATCACGGTGACTGTCGTTTCCAGCGCGTCTCCAGGGCGCACGGGGGCGGACCAGCGAACCTCGTCCATGGCGGGCCCGCCGAGTGAGTTCTCTGCGAACAGGCCCAACCGCATGAACTGGGCGAAGGCCACGCCGATCGTCTGGTGACCACTGGCAATCAGCCCGCCATAGGCGGACCGACGCGCACGCTCGGGATCGGTATGGAAGACCTGCGGGTCGTATCGTTCGGCAAAGCCGACGATATCCGCCTCGTCCAGCGTGACCGGTTCGGTTGCGAACGTCTCGCCGGGTTCGAACTCGTCCAGAAAACGCGCGGGCATGGGCCGCTCCCTCTTGTTCGGGCGCGGAACCTACCCGTTCGCGGCAGCGCAATAAAGCCGCCCATCAGTGCGGCGATTGCGATGCCTCGGCCTGCGCGGCCTCCCAGGGCAGGAGCGACCGCTTCTTCTCCGGGTGCCACCGATCGGCCGGGATGATACCGCTCGTCCGGATGTCC
>JAYPUG010000200.1:0-4838 GCA_038133965.1 Rhodospirillaceae bacterium
CCGACTGGCTGGTCCGGGCCGCCGACGTGCCGTTCCGCGACGCGCATGGCATCGCGGGCGCGGCGGTGAAGCTGGCCGAGGAACGGGGCGTGGACCTGGCGGACCTGCCCCTCGACGCGCTCCAGGGCATCGACGCGCGAATCACCGAAGAGGTGTTCAGGGTCCTTTCGGTCGATGCCTCCGTCGCGAGCCGGACGAGCTTCGGCGGCACCGCACCCGAGAATGTGCGTCGCGCGGTCGCCGACGCGCGCGCCCGTTACCTGGGGGGCTGAACGATGCTGGCAGCAAGCCGCGGCATCCTGCTGGCACTCGCACTTGCGCTCGGCCTTGCGGCTTGCGGCAAGGAAGGCCCGCCCGAGCCGCCCGAGGGCGAGGAAGTCACCTATCCGCGCACCTACCCGACCCGCTGACACACGCGCGCGGACAACGGACGATGAGCCACTTCGCCTATACCGACGGCATCCTTCATGTCGAGAACGTGCCCCTACCGCGCATTGCCGAGGCGGTGGGAACGCCGGTCTATGTCTATTCGGAGGCGGCGCTGACCGATGCCTACGACCAGTTCGCGGGCGCACTCGACGCGGCGGGTCTGAACGCACTCGTGTGCTACGCGCTCAAGGCGAACTCCAACATCGCCGTCGTCCGGGCCCTGACGGCACGTGGCGCCGGCGCCGACGTGGTATCGGGCGGCGAACTCGAACGTGCGCTGGCGGCCGGAATCGCACCGGAGAAGATCGTCTTCTCGGGCGTGGGCAAGACCGCGGACGAGATCGAGCTCGCGCTCGGGGCGGAGATCGGCCAGTTCAATGTCGAGTCCGTCCCCGAACTCGAACGGCTGTCCGCACTCGCCGCCGCCCGCGGTCAGACGGCGGACATCGCCGTTCGCGTCAATCCCGATGTCGATGCCGACACGCACCACAAGATCTCGACAGGCCGGCATCACGACAAGTTCGGCATTGCCTACGACCGGGCCGTGGACGTGTTCGCCCGCGCTGCCGAACTGCCGGGTATCGCGCCCGTCTCCGTGGCCGTCCATATCGGCAGCCAGCTGACCGATGTCGCGCCGTTCCGCGCCGCCTTTGCGCGCGTGGCCGAACTGGTCGCGGACCTGCGCAGGCACGGCCACGACATCACCAAGCTCGATCTGGGCGGCGGGCTGGGAATCGACTATGGCCTCCGCGAACCGCCGCCGCCGACCCGCTACGCCGAAGCCGTCGCAGAAACCGTGGGCGCGCTCGGATGCGAGCTGGTGTTCGAGCCGGGCCGCTACATCGCCGGACCCGCCGGCGTGCTGGTGAGCGAAGTCGTTTACGTGAAGGAAACGGGAGACCGGCGTTTCGCGGTGCTCGACGGCGCCATGAACGATCTCATCCGGCCCGCGCTCTATGACGCGCACCACGAGATCCTGCGCGCGCACGAACCCGGCATGGACACGCCTTATCACCCCTACGACGTGGTCGGCCCGGTGTGCGAGACGGGTGACACCTTCGCAACCGACCGGCGTCTGCCCGAACTGTCCGAGGGTGAACTTCTCGTGATCCGCGACGCGGGCGCCTATGGCGCCGTCATGGCATCGGGTTACAATAGCCGTCCGCTCGTGCCCGAAGTGCTCGTGCGGGGCGACTCGTTCGCCGTCGTGCGGCCCCGTCTCGATGCCGCCGCATTCCTGGCGCAGGAACGGCTCGCCGACTGGCAGAACTAGGCGATTCCACCGTTTGCGGTGGTCGAAAGGCCGGCCTTGAACGAACCGAACGCGGGACAACAGACGCAACGCGCCTCCGGCCGCAACGGCTTCGCCGTGCGCCGGGTCCTGGCTCGGCTCTCGGTGTTCTGGGAACGGGCGTGGCCCGCTTTCTGGCCGACGGTCGGTGTCGCGGGCAGCTTCATCGCGCTCTCCCTGTTCGATCTTCTTCCGCAATTGCCGGCCTGGCTGCACGCGCTGGTGCTGACCCTCTTCGCGCTCGCGCTGGCGTACGGGTCGTGGCGCGCCGTTCGCGCGATCCGCGTGCCGAGCGACAGCGAGGCCGTGCGTCGCCTTGAAACGGATTCCGGTCTCGAACACCGGCCTCTGAGCACGGTCGCCGACCGGCCGGCCGTCGGCGTGGTGGACCCCGAAACCGATGCCCTGTGGCGATTGCATATCGCACGTGCCGTGGCCGCGAGCCGTCACATCCGGCTGCGCCTGCCCCGGCCCAACCTGGCCGCACGCGACCCCTTCGCGTTGCGCGCCGCGCTGGTTGTCGTGCTTGTCGTGGCCGCCTTCGCCGCCGGCCCCGACGCCGGAACGCGTCTGGCGCGCGCGCTCAGCCCGAACCTTCACGGGCTTGTGGCACAGCACACGGCCGGCCTCGAGCTGTGGATCACTCCGCCCGACTACACCAACCTTCCGCCGCGCCTGCTCGCAAGCGCCGATGCAGCTGCGATCAACGCCGGTGCGGACGATGCCCCCATCATGGTGCCGGTCGGCAGCGTCCTGCTTGCGCAGGTGAGCGAGAGCAAGCGCACCCCCGAACTGCGGATCGGCGACATCGAAACCGAGCTCGACCCCGTCACCGACGGCGCCTGGCGCGCCGAGGCCAGCCTCGACCGGGAGGGCGCGCAGACCGTTTCGGTGACACGTGGTTCGTCCCGGCTCGGCGCATGGGACATCGTGGTCGTCCCCGACATGCCGCCGACCATCAGTTTCGCGGCGCCGCCTGCACCGGGCAGCGGCAACTCGCTTCAGCTCAGCTTCGAGGGCAGCGACGATCACGGCATCGCATCGGTCAACGGAACAATCAGCTGGCCGGGCGGGACCGACCCCGCGGGCCTCGGCCCCGTCGAGATCGCGCTGCCGCAGCCCCGGCCGTCCCCGCAGAAGGGCGGGGCCGAGAGCGTGCACGACCTGACGGCACACCCCTGGGCCGGTCTGGAAGTCGATATCCAGCTGTTCGCAACCGACGGGCGCGGCCAGACGGGGCGGACCGACCGCCTGTCCGTCCTGCTGCCCGAGCGCACGTTCAACCATCCCGTCGCACAGGAAATCGTCGCGCAGCGGCGCGTGCTGGCACTATCTCCCGACAGCCGGGAAGAGGTGGCACGCTCGCTCCACAACATTGCGATCCGCCCCGGCCGGTTCGACAACGACACGGTGGTGTTCCTGGCCCTAATGTCCGCGCGTTCGCGCCTGGTGCATGCGCGCGACCCCAAGAGCACGCGCTCGCTGCTGCCGCTGCTCTGGGATACGGCCTTGCGGCTAGAAGACGGCGCACTGTCACTGACCCAGCGCGAACTCGCCTCGCTCCGGGAGCAGCTGCGCGAGGCGCTCGAGAACGGCGCCAGCGACGAGGAAATCCGCGAACTTATGGAAGAGCTTCGCGCCGCCCTCGACCGTTTCCTCGAAGCCCTCGCCCAGAACCTGTCGCAGGCACTCGAGGGGATCGTCCTCTCGCAGCTTCCCGAAGCCGGTCAGGAAATGGACCTGCTGGACCGCGACACGCTGCAGCAGATGCTCGACCAGATCGAGCAGATGGCCCGCCTCGGCGATCAGAACGCGGCCGAGCAGCTCATGGAACAGCTGCGCCAAATGCTGCAATCGCTCCAGGATGCGCCCAACGCGCTGCAACAGCAGCAGGCCGTGAATCCGGCATTCGAGTTGCTGCGCGACCTGCAGAGCGTGGTCCGCCGCCAGCAGGAGCTGCACGACGAGACGTTCCGGCGCAACCGGAACGGCGAGACGATGTCGGAAGAAGAGACGACCATGTCGCGCGCCGACCAGAACGAGGTGCGCCGCCAGCTCGGTGACCTGATGCGCCGGCTGGGCGAGATGATGAACCAGATCCCGGAAAACCTCGGTAACGCCGAGGACGCCATGGGACAGGCCGAGGAACAGCTGGAGGCCGGCGACCTGCCGGGCGCGCTGGAATCCCAGGCACGCGCGCTGGATGAATTGCAGCAGGGCGGACAGCAGATGGCGTTGCAGATGTTCCGCCAGCGCGGGCAGGGTCCCGGCCAGCAGCCCGGCCTGGTCCAGCCCGGCGAGGAAGGCTTCGACCCGCTGGGGCGGCCCCTCGACGAGGAAGGCGAGTTCGCCGACGGCTTCCAGACGGACGGCCGCGACGGTATCGGAGACGGCGAAAAGGCCCTGCGCGCGCTCGAAATCCAGAACGAGCTGCGCCGGCGTGCACGCGACACGGGACGGCCGGCGATCGAGCGGAACTATCTCGAACGGCTGCTGCGCCGGTTCTAGGCGATCAGGCGAATATAATCAGTGACGGGTCGGCCGACCGCGGGTCGCAATCGCATCCTCGGCCGCGTCGCATATCTGCTTCAGGCTGAACGGCTTGGCGATCACCTCATGGATGAGTTCATCCAGGTTGTGCGCGCGCTGCCGCTCGGCGGCGAAGCCGGTCATCATCAGGATCGCTGTCTCGGGATAGTCCTTGGAGACCTTGAGCGCGAGCGCGATCCCGTCCATGCCCGGCATCACGATGTCGGTGATGAGGAGATCGAACGCGACGTCCTCGCTCAGGCAGTGGAGCGCATCGAGACCGTCATTCGCCGTCGACACGTCGTGGCCGCCATGAACAAGCGCGCGACGAACGAATTCGCGCACGGCATCGTCATATTCGGCAATGAGTACTCTGGCCATTCCTGCTTCCTTCCCCCCCGAAAGACACCCGGAACGGCATTGCAGGCGTTAACAATCCCAGCAAAGCCGCGCGAACTGCCGCGCTCCGGTCCTTCCGACCGCCAGCCCACCAGGGCCGACTCCGCACATGCGGAGGGAGTGACGATCTTCGTTAATGATTTTGGTCAGGATTGGTAAATAAAATACTAAAGTTCGCCGCACCCTCGGG
>JAYPUG010000201.1:0-4803 GCA_038133965.1 Rhodospirillaceae bacterium
CGCCGGCCGTGAACATGGCCGTCCCGCTGGTCGCCGATGCCGGCGTGGGCGACAGCTGGGACGAGGCGCACTAGGGCCCGCCATTCTCTCTGAATCGTGAGAAGCGAGGCGAGCCACCGCGCTGGTTATTGTCATTCGATTGGTCCTACAGTCGTTGCCGTCCACCGTCGCTTGCCCTGCGGTGGTTCGCCCTCCTTCGCCCGCCGGCCTCCGCCGACAAGGGCCTCGGAAGGCAAGCCTGCTTGCCGCTCACATGACGTTCAGGTTGGGAGGACCACCATGATCAACTTCCGCAACGCTGCGGCGCTCGCCGTGGCTGGCACGCTTGCGTTCGGGGCCGCCTTCGCGGGCCTCGCCACCGCCCCGGCGGAGGCGCAGCAGAACGCGCCCAAGCGCGCCATCACCGAGCTGGGGCCGAACCTCTACCGGTTCCAGAACAACTTCCACTACTCGGTCTTCCTCGTCACCGACGAGGGCGTGATCGCGACCGATCCGATCAATGCCGATGCCGCCAAGTGGCTGGAGGACGAGATCCGCACCCGCTTCGGCAAGGAGATCGTCTATGCGATCTATTCCCACGACCATGCCGACCACGTCGCGGGCGGCGAGGTCTGGGACGACACGGCCGTGATCGTCGCGCACGAGAATGCGCGCCAGACGATCATCGATGCGAACCGGCCGACGGCGGTGCCGGAGCTGACCTTCTCCGACAGCCTGCAGCTGAACCTCGGCGGCCAGGTGGTCGAGCTGAAATATGTCGGCAAGAACCACTCCGACAACATGATCGTCATGAACTTCCCGGCCCAGCGGGTCCTGTTCGCCGTCGATTTCATCCCGATCAAGGGCGTCGCCTTCCGCGACTTCCCCGATGCGTGGCTGCCCGACTGGATCGATTCGATCCGTGCGGTCGAGGCGATGGACTTCGACACGCTGGCGCCCGGCCATGGCGGGCTCGGCACGCCGGCCGACGTAACGGCGTTCCGCGAGTACATGACCGACCTGTGGACGGCCGTGGGCGATGCGGTGAAGGCGGGCAAGACGGTCGAGGAGGCCAAGGCGGAGATCAAGCTGCCGAAATATGCCGGCTGGTTCCGCTACGAGGAGTTCCTGCCGCTCAACATCGAGGGGGCCTACCGCCACTTCGCCCTGCACTGGCGGCGATAAGGTCTTTTCCCGCGCCGCCGCGTATCCGTTGCCCCCGTCCTTGGCTAGGATGGGGGCAATTGGATTCCAGATCCCGTATTCCGGAGGAGAAGCACATGTCACGCGAACAGTCCCGCGTCCGCAAGATCGAGCCCGAGGCGATCGACGGCGAGTTCGAGGAGTTCTACGGCGCGGTCACCGGGCTGCTCGGCCGGGTGCCGCATTTCTACCGCACCATCTCGAACGCGCCGTTCCTGGCCATGCTGTTTCTGCCGATCAACGCGGCGGCCCAGCGCGAGTGGCCGGGCACGCGGGTGTCGGGGAAGATCAAGGAAATGGTCGTCATCAAGACCAGCCACACGAACGGCTGCGAGTACTGCTACGCCCACAACACCTCGCTGGGCCAGGCGGCGGGCATCACCCACGACCAGATCATCGCCATGTCGTCGGACGACTACCTGACGTCGGAGCTGTTCTCCGAGCGTGAGCGCGCCGCGATCCTGTGGGCCGAGAACATGACCCGCAACACCGCCCAGAAGAACACCGACGCGTACGACCGGCTGCGCGCGAACTTCTCCGAGGGCGAGATCGTCGAGATCACGATGCTCTGCGCCATGTTCAACATGATCAACCGGATCAACGACTCCCTCGACATCGCGCTCGAGGAGCAGCCCGAGATCGACCGCATCCAGTCCTCGCTGCACCTCGATCCGGCCAAGATGGGCGACTATCTGCGCTGGCTCGCGGACCACTGGCCGTCAGAGTTCGAAACCATGAACCGGCAGGCCGAGGACGCCGCCGCCTGAGCGTTCGCGACTTTGGCGGTATCGGCTTACCGTGCTGTCCGCGGTGGTTAAACCGGGCGCTGCCGGCGCCGGGCGGCTGACAGGCCGGGGCCGGTGCGATATTGTCCGTAAGAGTCCTTATCGGGGGGATTCGTCGATTATTTCGTCGGCGCACTGTCTTTGTCCCCCTTTCCCGTTCGCACCGAGTAACTGAACGTCCGGAAGCAGATACAAGCGCACATGGCCATCTCGTCCAACGACGATATTGCCGACTTCGCGAGCGCGGAGTTGGGCGGGGACGACCGGAGCGACGCCGTCGAGGCACCGGCTTCCGTCGCCGGGGGCGGACTCTGGGCGCTGTGCCGCAAACGCGTCGCCGGCTACGTTGAGATCGTGCGCGCCTTCGAGGACGAGACCCGCGCGCGCGCCGACCTCTCGGGGGTCGATCTGCGGCCGCTGAAGCTGATGGCGTATCTCAATCTCCCGGGGCTCAAGGCCAGGGAGACGACCTTTTACGGCCTCGACATGACGGCAATCATGCTCCAGGGAGCGAACCTGGAAGGGGCCGATCTCCGCGGTGCGAAGCTCCAGGGTGCGGATCTCAGGGGGATCAACCTGACGAATGCGCGCCTGAGCGGCGCGGACCTTCGCGATTGCAACATGCAGCCTTTGGTGATCGACAGCGAGCGCCGGCTGCCGGTGCAGCTGACGGGCGCGAACCTGACCGGAGCGGATCTCAGGGGCACGGATATCAGCCAGGCCGTACATGAGGGCGCGATCCTCGAAGATGCTTGCACGGACGATGACGAGGTTGCCGCGGGCGGTTGAGCCTGCCGATTTCGCCTGAATCCGCCGAGGTTCGTGTTGCGGCGCACAATTCCTGCGCGTTTTCTCGCTGGTCTTCCTCCCGGTTTCGTGTGCTAAGCTTTTCACACTAAACGAGCACCGTGGTCCTGCGGACCCGGGTTCAGGTAGATCCGTTCGAACCGCGCCACGATGCCAAGTGCGTCGGGATCCGCCAACGATGAGTGATTCAGGAGCATCGGGCGACAGCGGCGGCGATCGGGTGTCCGCCACCGTCAAGTGGTTCAACCCCATCAAGGGGTACGGTTTCGTTCAACCATCGAACGGCCTCGGCGATGCGTTCGTTCACATCTCGGTGCTCGAGGCGGCCGGCCAGAAGGACCTCCAGGACGGCGCGCAACTCGAGTGCGAAATCGAACAGGGACCGCGCGGTCCCATGGTTTCCGTGATCCACAGCGTGACGGGCGGCGCCGTCGAAGCGGCCGCGCCGCGCGACGAGAACGCGCCCGAGACCGAGGGTACGGTCAAGTTCTTCGACCCGAACAAGGGGTATGGCTTCGTCGTCCCGGACGGTTCCGGTCAGGATATTTTCGTTTCCGGGCGGGTCGTCGCGCAGTCCGGGTTGCGTATGCTGGAGCCGGATTCGCGCGTCCGCGTGACGACCCGCATGGGCGACAAGGGCCCGCTGGCGCTGACTGTCGAGCTCGTAGAAGGCCCCCCGCCCGGCCAGGACTGACGGCCGGGCCGCGGGCATCCGCCGCCGAAGACGCCTGAAACAGGAAAACCGCGGAAGGTTTCAGCCCGCGCGCACCACGTGCGGCGGAGACGCGGGTTCCGCGCCGCGCGAAACGCGCCACTGGAACTCGTAGCCGGCCTCGAAGACCCCCCGTGCAATATCGTCGCAGAGTGTGAAGACGCCGGCCCGCTCGCAAGGGCACAGGAGCCACACACGCAACGCTTCGGCGTGCGCATGTGCGCCCCGTTGATGGGCGGCGAGCAGGTTCAGGACGGCGATTTCGTCGTGCCCGACATGGCAGCAGACGGGTGGATGGAGCCGGATCGTCCGGCGTGCACCGGTACCAATTGCAGCGAACAGCCGCGCCAGGTCGTCGCATATCCGGCTTGCGCGCCGGGGGCCGCATGCCCGGTTGAACTCGAGCACGACCTGCGGCCAGCGTTTGCGGTCAGCGGCCCATTGCCGGATCGCGTGGACGAACAGGCGTTCGATGTAGTTCAGGTCATCGGCAGCGTGAAGGAACGGTGTGGCCTGGTTCATGGCGCTTTGCCCCGGCAGGTGAGGGGGCATTATATGCGAATGATAATCAATATCAATTAGAGAATGAGACGCGGTTGCCCACCGCTGCGATCCGAACACAGTCACCGTGTGTGGGAGTCGAAGATCAGGCGTCGGCCGGTTCGGCGCGGGCTTCCCTGGCCATCCGGACGAAAACGGCACGGGCACCGTCCGCATCTGTGACTGGTTCGGCAAAGTCGATGCGCGCCTCGGCATCGTGGCGAGTCAGTTCGCACCCTTCGGGGTCGATCCCCGTCATCTGCCAGTTCATGCCCGGACGATCCGCGAAGTGGTGGGCATAAAGACACAGCGCATCGCGGTGGTCGGCGTTCATGTGCGCGACGATGTCGGCTTCTGCTGCCGCCAGTTCCGGGTTTACCCCCGCGAACAGCACATCGCTGGCAGCGAGCGTCTCGATCCGCCCGAACCCGCCGATGAAATGCACGCTTTCGACTGTCATCCGGTAGAGCCGGAAGTCGCCGAACGCCATGTGATCGCGAGCCGTGGCGTGACGGCGCATGAAACGATGGCGCAACAGCGGGTCGTCGTCGGCGACGATCCGGCCCATGACGGTCGCGCGAGCTTGGCCGACGGCTTCGGTCCCGGACTTGGCGAAAAGCAACGAGGCCCGGACATCGGCGGCGAGATTGCGGCTGTGGCGCGCGAGGTCCGACATGAGGAGCAGCGGGCTTGCATCGTGGGCGCAGGCAGCGAGCACGAGGCTGCCATACGGCGCCCCGCCCGTTTCCGCGTCGATGGTGGATAGCGTCGCCGTAC
>JAYPUG010000202.1:0-4803 GCA_038133965.1 Rhodospirillaceae bacterium
GCATAGAACAGGGCAAGCCCCGGCAGGGTCATGAAGAGCACGAGCGCCGTCGAGGTCAGGATCCAGGCCGTATCGGCTCCGTTCATGATTCCTCTCTTTCTTTTCGTTCTACGTTTTGATTGATGCGAGGGAATCGACGACGCCGGACCGCAACACGTGCGAATCCCCGCCCGCTTGTGCGGACGAACGACCGGTTTCGTCGGAACCCCCCTTTACGGCGATTGTGCGTTCTAGTTTCTTGTTTGGCCGCCGGTTGGCTTCGTGCGGAATAATATCTGCCTGCCGCACGACCGCAAGGGGTATGGACCATCGAGACCGAGCGCGATCATCCGGGAAATGACGATCCCCGCGCGGTTCTGCGCGCGCTGTTCGATGCCGCTGTTCATTCGGCTGCGCCGACAAACTGTGTGCCGGAGCAATTGTCGGCTATTCCCGAGTCGCGACATATTCGCGTTGTCGGTGCCGGGAAGGCGTCCGCTGCCATGGCGCGTGCTGTCGAGGATACGGCCCGGCGCGCGGGTTGGCTGGACCGCCTGGATGGCATCGTCGTTACCCGGTATGGGCACGGCGTGGCGTGCGAGCGGATCGAGATCGTCGAAGCGGCGCACCCGGTTCCCGATGCTGCAGGGACCGACGCCGCCCGGCGCATCCGCGACGCCGCAGAAGAACTTGGCGCGGACGATCTTCTGCTGTGCCTGATTTCGGGCGGTGGGTCGTCGCTCCTGACCGCTCCCGCGGTTGGCATAAGTGGCGACGACAAGGCGGCGATCACGCACGCACTCCTGAAATCGGGTGCGCCAATCGGTGCGATAAACTGTGTCCGCAAGCACATTTCTGCGGTGAAAGGCGGGCGGCTGGCGACAGCTGCCGCGCCCGCACGGGTCGTTTCGCTGATGATCTCCGACGTGCCGGGTGACGACCCCTCGGTGATTGCATCGGGGCCCACGGTTCCCGATCCGACGACGTGTCAAGATGCGCTCGCCTGCCTCGAACGTTACGGCGTTGATGTACCTGCCCATGTGCGTGCCTATCTCGAGAGCGGTGCGGGCGAAACGCCCAAACCGGGGGACACCGTATTCGACCGGGTCGAGAACAGGGTGATCGCGCGCCCGGCCCAGGCTCTGGAAGCGGCGGCAGAGCTCGCCCGCGGTCGTGGCTTCGGAGTTCGCGTGCTGGGGGACGATCTGGAAGGCGAGGCCCGGGAGTTGGGCGCAGAACACGCATCCCTCGCGCTCCGGATACAGAAATCGGAAGCGGGGTCGCTGCCGATGGTGCTCCTGTCCGGCGGGGAAACGACCGTGACCGTTACGGGAGAGGGACGCGGCGGACGCAATGCGGAGTACGCCCTGGGACTGGCGAAAGCGCTCGGCGGTGCTCCGGGCATCCATGCGATCGCCTGTGACACCGACGGCATCGACGGGGTTGAGGACAACGCGGGTGTCCTCGTCGCGCCAGACACGTTGACGCGGGCTCACCTGGTCGGGGTGGATGCAGGCGATGCGCTTGCGCGGAACGACGCATATTCGTTCTTCGCAGCGCTCGGCGATCTGGTGGTCACAGGGCCGACCCTGACGAACGTCAACGACTTCCGGGCGATACTCGTCTTTCCGCCCGGCTGACCGGTTTCACAGCTGTGGAAGAGAAAAGGCCGGGCGCGGCGCCCGGCCTTTGCTGTCTCGTTGGCAGGCGCGGCTATTCGGCGGCCTTGGCCGACTGCTTTCGTGCCTTGCGCTTCGCCCACCAGGTTTTGATGTCGAGCTTGAAGTGCTCGTAATAGACCTTGGGGAAGATGATCAGGATGTCGTAGAGCGCGACCCAGCCGCCCTTGAGCGTGACCGGGATGGTGATCCAGGGCGCGGCCCCGATGATCGCGATGTGCTCGTTGGTGTCGACCTTGTCGCGGTTCTGGAGCACGCGATCGACATTGTGTGCGAACGACCAGTCGGCGCGGTAGATGACCTTGCCCTCGGGATTGATCACGTAGCAGGTGTTGGGAAGCAGGCCCCAGTCGTGGTGCCACTTGCCGTCAACCGTATCGACCGCGATCTTGCGGTCTTCCCTGTAGTCGTCGCGGTTGCGCTTGGCGTAGGCGATCTTTTCCTCGATCGTCGTCGCCTGCTTGGCCTTCTCGCCCGGGTGCGCCTCGCGCACATAGACGACCAGCCATTCGACATCGGGATACTTGTCCTTGAGTTTCGCGAACGGCTTTACGTTCTTCACGTACATCGGACAGGTCAGGCTGCCGGACTCGATGACCAGCCACTTGCCTTTGTAGTCGGCAAGGCTGACCTCGTTTCCGTCGAGATCGGTGAGGGTGTAGTCGTAATTCACCTCCTCACCCGCCTTCGGGCCCGGGAAATAGCCGAGTTCATAGTTGCTCATCTTGAAACGCGCGTAGTTGTACGTCTCACCTCGTGCCGGAGCACCCATTTCGATACCTCCAAGTGGACTTTAGGCTTTCAGTCCAGAAAGTTGGCGGGATACTAGCAAGTAGCGCAAATTGGCGTAACCGGTATCAATAGACCGTGATCGGCGCCTGCAACTGCCCAATATATAGGCACAAAATGGGATCAGACCACGGTCCAGCCGCCGTCGATGGTCAGACTCGCCCCGGTGATGAGTTCGGACGCGGGCGAAGCAAGGAACACAACGGCGCCGGTCACGTCTGAAATCTTGCCAAGCCGGCCCATCAGGATCCGGTCCATCACGAAGGTATGAAAGTCCGGGTTCTCGAACATCGGCTTTGTCATCGGTGTCTCGATGAAGGTCGGGCCGATGCAGTTGGATCGGACATTGTGTGGCGCGAGTTCGGCGGCGATCGCCTTGGACATGCCCTCGACCGCGTGTTTCGTGGTGCAATAGTTGGTGCGGTTGGGCGAACCCACGTGGCCCATTTGGGACGACATGTGGATGATCGAGCCGCCGCGCCCACCTGCCAGCATGCGCCGTGCCGCCGCCTGGGCGACGAGGAACATCGATTTCACGTTCAGGTTCAGCAGGAAATCGAGATTGTCTTCCGAGACATCGACAAAGGGCTCGGGGATGTTCGAGCCGGCGTTGTTCATCAGGATATCTATGCGCTCCAGCCCCTCGATCCTCTCGGTCACTTGGGCGGCATCTGTGACGTCGCAGACAAGGGTCTTTGCCGTACCGCCGGCGTCCTCGATCACGCCGGCGACCTCGTCCAGGTCGGCCTTGGTGCGGCTGACCAGGATCACCTCTGCTCCCGCATCCGCCAGCGCAATGGAAATACCCCGTCCCAGTCCGCGCCCTGCACCCGTGACGACGGCCGTCAGGCCGTCGAGCCGCAAAGATGCGATCGGGGATTCCGCTGCTTCCGCCGTGCTCATGACAAACCCTCCCGAAACGAAGTCCTGCACAGGTCCGGAATGCGTCCTTGCATTCCGATTTTGCTGCGACCATAACCGAGCGCGTTGCCGGTTGTAAGGCCGGCCTACGAGTTCACCAATCCAGACCTAGAGGACAGGCGAGGTTACACCGATGGCGAAGAAAGCGACCGCGCGCAAGGCGCCGGCCAAGCGCACCGCGAAGGGCAAGAAGAAGCTGCTCACCAAGGCGGATGTGCTGCGCAAGTGCAAGCAGCTCAGCAACTGGGGCAAGTGGGGCAAGAACGACGAGTTGGGCGTTCTCAACTACATCCAGCCCGAGGACATCGTCGAGGCCGCAAAGCTGATCCGCAAGGGCAAGGTGTTCCGCCTCGGCCTGAACCTTGACGAGAACGGCCCGCAGCGTGGCCTGTTCGGCGGCCGCTGGAACCCGATGCACCAGATGCTGGCGACCGGCACCGATGCCGTCCAGGGCATCCAGGAGCCGCTGGCGGGCATGCGCTACGCCGACGACGCTATCAACCTGCCGACCCAGGCCGCGACCCAGTGGGATGCGTTGGCCCATGTCTTCACCGAGGACAAGATGTGGAACGGCTACGACGCGACCCTGGTCGACGTGCGCGGCGCCCACAAGAACGGCATCGAGAACTTCGCCGACAAGATGGTCGGCCGCGGCGTGCTGCTCGACGTGGCGCGCTACAAGGGCAAGAAGCGGCTGGCCGACGGCGATGAGATCACCATCGAGGATCTGGAAGGCACCGCCAAGAAACAGGGTGTCGAGGTCCGCCGCGGCGATTTCGTGGTCTTCAACACGGGCCAGATGGCCGACTGCCTCGACAAGGGCGAGTGGGGCGGGTACGCCGGCGGCGATGCGCCGGGGCTCGGCTTCGACACGGTCGACTGGATTCACGAGAAGCAGATCTCGGGCATCTGCTCCGACACCTGGGGTATCGAGGTGCGTCCGAACAAGAGCGTTCCCGGCGTCAACCAGCCCTGGCACTGGGTGACGATCCCGCACATTGGCATTGTCCATGGCGAGATCTGGTACCTGCGCGAGCTGGTCGAGGACTGCAAGGAAGACGGTGTGTACGAGTTCTTCCTGTGCGCCCCGCCGCTGGTCATCACCCGTGGCACGGGTTCGCCGATCAATCCGCAGGCGATCAAGTAGCGCACCTTCCGCATTCGGCGTTAGTATCGACGGCGTCGCCCTACTGGGCGGCGCCGTTCGCTTTTCAAGCGTGCCGCAAAGGCACCGTTACGGGGGAAATTTCCATGCCACGACGCTATGACGAGGTGTCGCTGACCATGGCCGACCTGGAGGTCATGGCGGAGAAGTGCTCGAACTGGGGCCGCTGGGGCCCCGACGACGAGATCGGCACCCTCAATTTCATCGGGCCCGAGGAGCTGAAACATGCCGCGAGCATGGTGAAGCAGGGCAAGTCAATCTCTCTGGGCC
>JAYPUG010000203.1:0-4775 GCA_038133965.1 Rhodospirillaceae bacterium
CCTGTAAACTGCCCGCCCAGAGCAGTTCGAACCGGATCCCGAGGCCATACGAACAGGTCCCCAACTGGATTCATTCAATTGAATCAAGCAGATTCTAGTGAATGTGCCGAAACCATGTAAATAGCATGGGAAATTTAACCCGCGCTTAACCACGATTGCAGATGTCTCCAGCCAAACCGTTCCGTCCGATTCTTCGCCTTTTCGCGCCGTTGCTGCTTGCCGGCTGCACCACGTTCACGGGCAGTGTCGGCAACCCGTTCGAGCGTTCCTTCACCTGGTTCAGCTATGTGGCGGGAGACGACATCCGCGCCGCGTGTGCCGCCGGCGAACCCGACACCTACCGCATCGTTTACAACGCCTTCTATGAGCGCCAGATACGCGCCTACGACCTGCGCATCCGGGACGAGGGTGCGGAGCTGCTTTCGCGTGCCCGGAACCGGGCCGGGAATGTCGCGCGATTCCAGCTGAACAACCCGCTCGGGCCGTGGGAACTGGAACGGTCCGAGGCGGTCCTCGATGCGGCGGCAACCGCGACGCTCGTGGCGGCGTTTGCCAGGGATGCAGCGGCAGCGCCGCCATCGGCAGGACGCCAGGTCGCGAGCAACGAATTCTACTGGATCGTCGCGGCCTGCCGGTCCGGCACGTTCGGCCTGACGGTGTTCGAACAGGGGCCGTCCGACCTTGGCGCGCTTGCCTTTCCGCCAGCCCTGCTGGCCCATGACAGCACCGGCGTGGCACTCAAGCCGGCCGAGCGGGTCGAGGGCTTTGCGGACGGCGCCTTCTACATCAAGATCAATGACACGGCGGACGGCATCGTCAGCCTGTTCTGAGGACAGTACGAGCCCGCAAGGAGATACCGATGGCGCTCTTGAGACGTGAAGATTATCCCGCGCAGCTTCCGCGCCCCGAACCGGTGCTCGAATTCCAGGCGAGCCTTTGGGATGCCAGCCGGGATGTCGCCGGCGTCGATATCGCGTGGGGCGACGACATCTATCAGCGGATCGCCATCTATCCCGCGCCCGATCCGAACGGGACGGTGCTCGCGTTCATCCACGGCGGGCGCTGGACCAGCGGCCACAAGGAAGCCATGGCGTTCATGGCGCCGGGGCTGCACGCCGCGGGCATCACGTTTGCCAGTCTCGGCCATCGCCTTGCGCCGAGCCTCTACGATGACGGGTTCTCGGATTTGGCGAACGGGATCGCCTGCCTGGCGGCCAACGTGGACGCCCATGGCGGCGATGCGGGACGGATTTTCGTTGGCGGGCATTCGTCGGGCGGTCACTACGCCGCGCAACTTGCCGTCACGAGCGACTGGCAGGCGCGCCACGGCCTCGCACGCGACGTCATCAAGGGCTGCCTGCCCATTTCGGGCGTGTACGACGTCTCCGAAGGGGCCTTCGAGGACTGGCCGCCGCCATGCCTGGGAGAAGGCGACGACGGGCAGGCGAAGAGCCCCGTCCATCGCATCGAGGGCACGCCGCCACCGTTCCTCGTGACGTGGGGTGGCGAGGATTATCCGTTCCTGATTCCCCAGGCCAAGACGTTCGCAGAGGCGTTGGGGGTGGCGGGATGCGCGGTGGAGACACTCGAGATCCCCGGGAAGACGCACTTCACGGTCCTGGGCGACGGCGCCGCGCCGAGCGGTGCCTGGAACGTACGCGCGGCGGAGTGGATCGCCGGCATCTGAAGCGTAAACTCCGACGGGTTTGACGCAGTCAGACTGCGACGCAATAGGAATAAATCGTTTAATAACAAAGCATAACGGCGTTTAGAACAATATTTTTGTGCAATGCACAAAAATATCGTTGACATGATGCGGGTGCGCCCTCATATATGCCCCATGCTGCAGTGCAGCAGAGAGAGATTTCAAGGACTTGGTGCTTTCCGTTTCGCCGGTCCGTCTAACGCTCTGTGTGACGCAGTGCAATATGTCGAAAGGAAGGGCAGCAATGGCTACCACGAACAAGACCAAGGCGGCGAACACGGCTCAGGAAACCCTCGAGGCGGTCGCCGAGGCGCAGAAGAAGACGTTCGAGCAGGCTTTCCAGGCCGGCACCGACGCCTTCACCAAGGGCTACGAGCAGTTCTATGCCACCGCGCGTGAGCAGATGGACAAGGCGCAGAAGTCCGCATTCGGCAACCTCGACCAGATGGCCGATTTCAGCCGTGAGAATGTCGAGGCGATGATCGTTGCGGGCAACATCATGGCCAAGGGTGTCGAAGTGGTCGGCAAGGAAATCGCGGCTTACGCGCAGAAGCAGGCGGAGGCCAACATGGCCGCGGCCAAGAAGCTCGGCGCGGTGAAGAACCCGCAGGAGTTCCTCGACCTCCAGGCTTCGCTCGCCAAGGCCGCGTTCGACGATTTCGTCGCCGAGACCTCGAAGCTCCAGGACATGTCGGCGAAGGTCTCGACCGAGGCCACCCAGCCGATCAACGAGCGCATCAACAAGGCTGTTGAGACGTTCGCCAAGCCGATCGCCGCGTAACTCTCCTCCCTACGTAGGCGTTCCAACGGCCCGGCCCGGTTCATCCGGCCGGGCCGTTTCTTTTGCGGCCGGCCTTGCCGCACGCGCACCACAATCTCTCATTACCGTCGAAGTACGGGCGGCACGGGTTTCTCTCCGGTGCCCGGCTCGGCTAGAATGTGCATTCGAGAGACGAATCGGTTCGCGAGGATGTTGAACGCTCTCAACAGGTTAGGCGGTATGCGCACTTTGGCGCCGCGCGCGTCGGACGACGATTCCGACGACGCCATCGGCGGCGGCAACGACGGTGCGACCGGCATCGCGACACGGACCCGTGCAAAGACGAAGAAACCGTCGATGTACAAGGTCCTGATGCTGAACGACGACTACACCCCGATGGAGTTCGTGGTCATGGTCCTCGAACGCTTCTTCGGCAAACAGCACGAGGAAGCGGTCCAGATCATGCTGCATGTGCACCAGAAGGGCGTGGGCGTGTGCGGGGTCTTTACCTACGAGGTCGCGGAGACCAAGGTGACCCAGGTCATGGACTACGCACGCAAGCACCAGCACCCGTTGCAATGCACGCTCGAGAAGGAATGAACCGCCCGAACGAGCCTAACCCGATCTTAAGGCCCTGACGCGTAAGGTAATCTTCGCTCATGCTGTCTCAAAACCTGGAACAAACGCTGCACCGCGCACTCGCGCTCGCCAACGAGCGGCACCACGAGTACGCCACGCTCGAGCACCTGCTGCTCGCGCTCACCGAGGACCAGGACGCGGTGGCGGTCCTGCGGGCCTGCGGGGTCGAGATCGACCATCTGCGCCGCGATCTCTCGCAGTACATCGACGAGGAGCTCTCGTCCCTGATCACCAGCCGGGCCGAGGAGGCAAAGCCGACGGCGGGGTTCCAGCGGGTGCTCCAGCGCGCCGCGATCCACGTCCAGTCGTCGGGCCGCGAGGAGGTGACGGGCGCGAACGTGCTGGTCGCGATCTTCTCCGAGCGCGAGAGCCACGCCGTCTATTTCCTGCAGCAGCAGGAGATGACGCGCCTGGATGCGGTCAACTACATCTCCCACGGCATCGCAAAGGTGCCGGGCCAGGAATCGAGCCGTTCGGTGCGTGGCGCCGAGGAAGAGGGCGAGGACGGCGAGACCGTCGTCAAGCAGGGCCAGGAGGCGCTGGGCGCCTATTGCGTGAACCTGAACGAGAAGGCGGCGGCGGGCGACATCGACCCCCTGATCGGCCGCGAGCTCGAGGTCGAGCGCACGATCCAGATCCTCGCGCGGCGAACCAAGAACAACCCGCTCTATGTGGGCGATCCGGGCGTGGGCAAGACCGCCATCGCCGAAGGGCTGGCCAAGCGCATCGTCGAGGGTGAGGTGCCCGAGGTGCTGGCCGACGCGACCATCTTTGCGCTCGACATGGGTGCGCTGCTTGCCGGCACGCGCTACCGCGGCGACTTCGAGGAACGGCTCAAGGCCGTCATCACCGAGCTCGAGGAGGCGCCGGGCGCGGTGCTGTTCATCGACGAGATCCACACCGTGATCGGTGCGGGTGCCACGTCGGGCGGCGCGATGGATGCCTCGAACCTGCTCAAGCCGGCGCTGGCCAGCGGCAAGCTGCGCTGCATCGGCTCGACCACCTACAAGGAATACCGCAACTATTTCGAGAAGGACCGCGCGCTGGTCCGCCGGTTCCAGAAGATCGACGTCTATGAGCCGTCGGTCGAGGACACGGTGAAGATCCTGCGTGGCCTCAAGCCGTATTACGAGAAGCACCACGACATCCGCTACACCGACCAGGCGATCCGCACGGCCGTCGAGTTGTCGGCGCGCTACATCAACGACCGCAAGCTGCCCGACAGCGCGATCGACGTGATCGACGAGACGGGCGCGGCGCAGTCACTGGTCACCCCGTCCAAGCGCAAGAAAACGGTCGGCGTGAAGGACGTGGAGGCCGTGGTCGCCAAGATCGCGCGCATCCCGCCCAAGTCGGTCAGCCGCGACGACAAGACGGCGCTGGAAAACCTCGAGCGCGACCTGAAGACCATGGTCTTCGGCCAGGACCAGGCGCTGACGGCGCTGTCCAGCGCCATCAAGCTGGCGCGTGCGGGCCTGCGCGAGCCGGAGAAGCCCATCGGCTCCTACCTGTTCTCGGGTCCGACGGGCGTGGGCAAGACCGAGGCGGCGCGCCAGCTTGCGCGCTCGCTCGGCGTCGAGCTGACGCGTTTCGACATGTCGGAATACATGGAGCGGCACTCGGTCTCGCGCCTGATCGGCGCGCCGCCGGGCTATGTCGGCTTCGACCAGG
>JAYPUG010000204.1:0-4752 GCA_038133965.1 Rhodospirillaceae bacterium
GGACATCGTCGTGCGCGAGAGTGCGACCGGCATCAAGAACGTCACGATCAACGAACCCTTTTTCCTTGGGCACTTCCCGGTCCGCCCGGTTATGCCGGGGGTGCTGATTATCGAGGCGATGGCCCAGACGGCGGCGGTGCTCGTGGTCGAGACGCTGGGCGAGGAAGCGCTCGGAAAGCTCGTCTATTTCATGACCATCGACAACGCGCGGTTCCGCAAGCCTGTTGTTCCGGGCGACCAGTTGAAACTGTTTGTGGAGATCCAGCGAAATCGCGGCAACGTCTGGAAGTTCAATGGTGTGGGCAAGGTCGGCGACACGGTGATGGCCGAAGCGACCTATTCCGCGATGATCATGGATTCCTGAATGTCCGGCATCCACCCCACGGCGGTGATTGAAGACGGGGCGAATCTGGGCGCGGATGTCGAGATCGGTCCCTATTGTGTTGTCGGTGCCAACGTCACGCTGGGTGATCGTGTTCACCTGCACAGCCATGTCGTCGTCGGGGGGCGGACGTCTGTTGGTCCTGACACCGAGATCTTCCCTTTCGCCTCGATCGGTCTTGCGCCACAGGATTTGAAGTACGGGGGAGAAGACTCCGAGCTCATTGTCGGTGCACGCGTGAAAATTCGCGAGCACGTCACCATGAACCCGGGTACCAGCGGTGGGGGCATGATCACCAGCGTTGGCGACGACTGCCTGTTCATGGTCGGCTCGCACGTCGCGCACGATTGCCGGGTCGGCAACCACGTCATCCTTGCGAACAACGCTACGCTGGCGGGCCATGTCGAGGTCGGGGATTTCGCCATCATCGGCGGGCTCGCCGCGATACACCAGTTCGTGCGGATCGGCGCACATGCGATGGTCGGCGGCATGTCGGGCGTCGAACACGACCTGATCCCCTATGGTTCGGCGATGGGCGACCGTGCCCGCCTTCGGGGACTGAACCTCGTGGGCCTGCAGCGACGCGACTTCTCGCGGGATGAAATCCACAATCTCCGCACGGCCTACCGGCTCCTTTTCGCCCAGGAAGGCACGCTTCAGGAACGGATCGAGGACGTCGTGGGACTGCACGGCGACAACGAAACCGTGATGGAGATCGTCGAGTTCGTGCGCATGGACACGTCACGGGCCATCCTGCAGCCCAAGTCGGCGAATGGCGGCTAAGCTCGGCATTCTCGCCGGCGGCGGCCCGCTTCCCGGATACCTGATCGAGGCCTGCCGCGCGGCAGACCGGCCGTTTTTCGTGGTCGCCTTCGAAGGGCAGGCCGACGCGGAGGTCATCGGCGATGCGCCGCATGCCTGGGTGCGGCTGGGCGCGGCCGAGGATGCGCTGGGGCGCCTGCGGGCGGCCGGTGTCGAGGAAATCGTCATGGCGGGGCCTGTACGCCGCCCGACCCTCAAGGAACTCCGGCCGGATCGACGGGCGGCGAAGTTTCTGGCTCGTGGCCTCCTGAACAAGGGCGACAACGGTCTGCTCGGCGCGATCGTGCGCACGCTCGAGGAAGATGAGGGGTTCCGCGTCGTCGGTGCGGACACTGTTCTCTCCGAACTTCTGGCGCCCGATGGCGCGTTCGGGCGCTGTTCGCCGGATGACGAGATGCGCAAAGACATCGTGCATGGCGTCCGGGTGCTGCGGACGACGGGTGCGCTCGACATCGGACAGGCTGTCGTCGTGCAGCAGGGAATCGTGCTCGGCATCGAGGCAGCAGAGGGCACGCGACGTCTCCTGGAACGCTGTGGTGAGCTTCGGCGCGAGGGGCGGGGCGGTGTGCTCGTGAAGCTGCCCAAGCCCGGCCAGGAAACGCGCGCCGACATGCCGGCCATCGGTCCCGACACGGTCGAGGTCGCGGCGGCATCGGGACTTGTGGGCATAGCGGTCGCCACCGGCGCGACACTCGTCCTCGACCGTGCGGCCGTGGCGGCGGCGGCGGATGAAGCGGACCTGTTCGTCTTGGGCGTCAGGCCGGGCGATCTGGTTGCCGACTACGACACCGGCCGATGACGGAGGCCAACGTGCCGTCCGAAAGGGGCCGCAAGTTGCATGTGTACCTGATCGCGGGCGAGCCGTCGGGCGACGTGATCGGGGCAAACCTCATACGCGCGCTCCAGGCGGAATGCGGCGGCGATCTTCGGCTGTCGGGTGTGGGTGGCAGCGAGATGGAAGGCGCAGGGCTGGAGAGCCTGTTCCCCTGCGGCGAACTGGCGATCATGGGTCTCACCGAGGTCCTGCCCAGCATTCCGCGCCTGCTGCGCCGGATGCGTGCCGTCGCCAGAGACATTCAGCGCGTCCGGCCCGACGTGATCGTGACGATCGATTCACCCGGGTTCGTGTTAGGTGTCATCCGCCGCCTGCGAACCTGCGATTGTCCGCGTGTGCACTATGTGGCGCCGACGATCTGGGCCTGGCGGGCAGGGCGTGTGCGGAAGTTCCGCCGTCACTTCGATCATTTGCTGGCCCTGTTTCCCTTCGAACCGCCGCTTTTCGAGGCCGCGGGGATGCCCTGCACCTTCGTGGGCCATCCGGTCGCGGAAGGGGCCGTCGATGGAGGCGATGGCCCGGCCTTCCGGGCGCGCCACGGCATTCCGGCAGATGCGACGGTCCTGTGCCTGCTTCCGGGGAGCCGGCGGGGAGAGGTGAGTCGGGTCGGGCCCTTTGTGCGCGATGCTGCGCTCCAGGCTCTGGCGGAGAATCCGGACACGTTAACCGTGGTGCCTGCCGCCCCGAACGTGCGTGCGGAGGTCGAAGCGCTCGTTGCGGACATTCCGGGCGCCAGGGTGGTAGACGGCGCGTTCGAGCGTTACGACGCATTCGCGGCCTCGGATGTCGCGCTCGCGGTCTCGGGCACCGTCACGCTCGAACTTGCCCGTGCCGGGGTGGCCACCATCGTCGTCTACAAAGTGGGCTGGCTGACGGGCGAAATCGCCCGGCGGATGATCCGGGTCGAATATGCGTCCATCGTGAACATCGTCGCGGGCCGCGAGGTGATGCCCGAGTTCCTCCAGCCGCGCTGCCGGACCGAGTTGATCGCACCGGCGCTGTCCGCGCTGCTCGCCGATCCCGCGCGGCGCGCGGACATCGCGGGAGAAGCCCGTGACATCGCGCTAACGATGGGCGGGGGTGACACGAAACCCGGCGTGCGCGCCGCATCCGCCGTGCTGGAGATTGTGGCCGGCAAGGCGAGCGGCTAAGACTGCGGGGACGCAAACGGAACGGGAGACGCGCATCATGGGCGCGACCGACGGCTACAGGTTTCTTCACACGATGATCCGGGTGAAGGACCAGGACAAATCGATCGACTTCTACACCCGCCTGCTCGGCATGAACGTGCTGCGCCAGAAGAACTTCGAAGGCGGGCGCTTCACCAACACCTTTATCGGCTATGGCGACGAGAACGCCGAGACGGTTGTCGAACTGACCTACAACTGGGACCAGGACGAGCCCTATTCGCACGGCTCCGGTTTCGGGCACCTGGCCATCGGCGTACCCGACATCTACGCGACCTGCGAGGCGCTGGCGGCGGAGGGCGTGAACATTCCCCGCCCGCCTGGCCCGATGAAGCATGGCACGACGGTGATCGCCTTCATCGAGGATCCCGACGGCTACAAGATCGAGCTCATCGAAACCGGGAGCATGGGATGAGCGGAAAGACGCGCACCGCGGCGGAGATGGTCGTCGATCCGGCAACCCTGCCCGAGGAGTCGGGCAGCCCGTATCCGTCGCCGTTTGACGAACTGGTTCGCGGCCGCCATCGCCGACGCCTTTCTCCGGTGCTCGGCATCGACGCCTATGGCGTGAACCTGCTGCGCGTCGAGCCGGGCGCGATGTCCTCGGCTCGTCACTGGCATTCCGAACAGGACGAGTTCGTCTATGTGCTGGAAGGCGAGGTGGTCCTTGTCACGGACGAGGGCGAGACGCCACTGAAGGCCGGTATGGCGGCTGGTTTTCCGGCGGGCAACCCCAACGGTCACACGATTGCGAACCGCTCCGACAGCGACGCGTTCGTCCTCGAGGTGGGCAACAGGCCCGACGAAGAGGACGTCACCTATCCCGACATCGACATGTCGAACCAGGTGCGGAACCGCAAGCCGAACTTCCTGCGCAAGGACGGGTCCGCGTTCAATTCGGACTGAGAAGCGGCGTCAGATCAGCAGCAGGACGCCGACCAGAACGGCCAGGCTGACAACGGCGGCGAGCCAGCGCCTTCGGAAGGCTACGGGCGGGCCGTGCGCACTGACGGGTGCCCATTGATCCTCGACCGAAACGGGATCGCGTTTGCTGCGCGGTCCCGGGGCGCGCACACGATCTTCGGGATCGCGTGCCAACCCGGTCTACCGCTTGTCGAGCGGCGGGTAGCTGCGCTCGGTGTAGCCGGTATAAAGCTGGCGCGGGCGGCCGATACGCTGGCCCGGGTCTTCGATCATCTCTTTCCACTGGGCGATCCAGCCGACCGTGCGCGCAAGCGCGAACAGGACCGTGAACATGCTCGTGGGGAAGCCGATGGCTTTGAGGATAATGCCCGAATAGAAATCGACGTTCGGGAACAGCTTGCGCTCGACGAAGTAATCGTCCTCCAGCGCGATCCGCTCGAGTTCCATTGCCAGTTCCAGAAGCGGGTCGTCGCTGGCGCCCACTTCGGCGAGAACCTCGTCCGCAGAGCTTTTCAGCACCCCGGCGCGCGGGTCGTAGTTCTTGTACACCCGGTGGCCGAAGCCCATCAGGCGGAACGGGTCGTCCTTGTCCTTGGCGCGCT
>JAYPUG010000205.1:0-2617 GCA_038133965.1 Rhodospirillaceae bacterium
GTGCCAACCGGTAACCCTTCGGCACATGGATACAGGTCGGCCAGACCTCGACATCCACCTCGTAGGTCTTGCCGGGTTCGAGCGGCTGCTCCTCGTCATGGGTGTGATACGGCCGGTAGGGCAGCGTCTTCTTCTCGTCCAGCTTGCGGTGCGAACAGCGCAGCCAACCCTGGGCGATCGGCGTGTGCGGGTCGAGCGCGCCCTGGAAGGTCACTTCCTTCATGTCGGGTGCGAAGACGCGCACGACGAGGAACAGGTCCGCATCGCTCGTCGCCGACGAGACCCAGAGCTTCGAGGCGATGGGCCCCGTGATCTCCATGTCCTCTTCCAGCGGCGCGGTCATGAAGGTCACGCCGTCGGAGAAGCCGCCATAGGTGGCCTCGCCCTTCTTCTTCTGGGGCGCGGTGGACATGCTCATGTCGTTGGGATCGAGGTAGAACTTGGTCCACTCGGTCCGCTTGAGCGGCCACTCGTCCTCGTGGCGTTCGACGAACACCTCGCCCGGGTGGCGCACCTGCAGCTGAACCTTGGGCTGCTTGTCCCAGCCGTTCTTCTCGCCCTTCAGGTAGTAGCCGAAGAAGCGCTTCTGCAGGTCCATGCCGTAGTCGGTGTAGAAGTGGGTCCAGTGCTCGATGCCGTGCACCTCGAGCCACTTCTCCTTCGACGCCGACTGGGTGAAGCCCTCGAAGTTGCCGCGCGGATGCAGGCCCTGGCCGCCCCAGTTCGCGGTCGAGAGCATCGGCACCTTGACCTTCGACCAGTCAGGCATGCGCGACTGCCAGTACTCGTCCGTGTCGAGCTTCCGCGCCAGGCAGTCCTCGTAGAAATTGTTGCGGTTGGCGCCGAGTTCTTCCTCGGTCAGCGTAATCGGGCCCGACACCCAGTCGCCGTTCATGCGCGAGCGCTTGCCGTTCGTGCCCTTGCCGTGCTGCACCGAATAGACCTGCGCCTCGGACCAGTCCTTGACGAAGCCGTTGCACATGATGCCGCCGTGATGGGCCATGTCGCGGTAGAAGTCGGCCGCACCCTCCCACGGACAGATCGCCGCGAGATGCTTGGGCTGCAGCGCCGCGCACTGCCACTGGTTCTCGGCGTAGTAGGAGATGCCGTTCAGGCCGACCTTTCCGTTCGACCAGGACTGCACGCCCGCCCAATCGACGCAGATCGCCAGGTCCTGCGCCTCGCGCAGCGACCAGATGTCGATCACGCCCGGCGAGCGGCCGGTGCCCCGGCCATCGACGCGGATGCAGACATAGTCGTCGGGCACCCAGCGCTCGGGATCGACGACCTCCCAGTTCTGGTACTTCTCGCTGGTGCCCGCGCCGATCTCGGGGAAATCCTCGAGCATGCGCTCGTACTGGTCGTGGTAGGCGTCGTCGAAGTGCAGGAACTTGCCGTACGGGCCGTAGGTCATGATGACCCCGTACTTGCCGTCCTTGATCGGACGGAAGACATCGCACCGCAGCACGACCCCGTCGTCCATCTCGATCGGGACGTCCCAGTCGATCCGCATGCCGTCGCGGACGTCCGTCCACGACTGCTCATCCATATAAGGTGTCTTCTTCTTCGCCATCGTAACTCCTCCCCGGAACGCGAACGTGTTTGCCGACCCGCGGGTCTTCCGCCCCGGGCTTCGGCGTTGGCGGATTATAGAATAGTGGAATGTGTTCCTTTAGTGAAAGAGCCGCGCCGCAACGCAATGGCGGCAATGCGAAAAGCGCAGCCCTGCCCGCGCCGCGCCCTGTCCGGGCCTATTCCGCCTGGATGTAGAACACGGCCCACGGCCAGCGCGCCTCGTCGTCGGCGCTGCCCCGCCCCCCCCGGCACGTCATAGACGATCCAGACCGGCCCGCGGCCCCCGATCCCGAGATATTCGCCGTCGCCCCTGATCGCGACGATCCAGTCGTGCGCGGCTAGGTCCTGTGCCGTGATCTCGACGGCAAAACCGTCCAGCACGACAGCGTTCACCTTGGCGCCGTTCCAGCCTGCGGCGGCCAGAACGTCGGCAAGGCGCGGCCCCTCCAGCGCAATGGCGCGCGGCCAGGGCTCGGCCTTGATCGTCGCCCTCACCGTGCCGAGAGCCTCCAGCATGGCCACGTCGAACGCGGCGGCCCGGTCGTAGTCGTATTCGAGTCCCTTCAGCACCGAGGCGTTGAAGTGGTCGGGCGCGCCCATGTTCGCGTTGGCGACCGCGCCGCCGATGGTCAGCACGACCGTGCCGGCCGGCTTGTCGAGCGCCGAGGCATACCCCGCGCCAAGAACAACCAGCGCCAGCACAAGCGCCACGCCGCCGATCCGCACACCGAAGTTCCGCATCTCCACCTCCCGCTGTCCCGGGCACGTCTCCGCCCGGCCGAAAGTCTGCCTACAACCGGCTGTCCGGGTCCACCGTATAGCCGTGATCGTTCATCCACATCAGGCTCGACCAGGTGTCCATCGAGGGGTCGAGTTCCATGCCGATGGCGCCTTTGTATCCCTTGTCGATGGCACGTTGCGCGATCCAGACGAGGTCCAGCTCGCCCACCCCCGGTTCGCGCCGGTCGGGCGGATTGCCGATCTGGACATAGCCGATGTGCGGCCAGTGTTCGTCCATGATGTCCGACAGCGTGCCCGTTTC
>JAYPUG010000205.1:2627-4144 GCA_038133965.1 Rhodospirillaceae bacterium
GCCGGTCGACCGCCTCGACGATCTCGCGGGCCTGCGCCATGGTCGGCATCGCCCAGTCGACAATGCGGTGCGACGTCACCGGCTCCAGAAGGAACTTGCAGCGGTGGTCGCCCGAGGCGGCGGCGATCCAGTCGAGGTTCTCGATATAGGTGGCGACGCAGGCCTCGCGGCTCTCGCCCGGCGGCACCGGCCCCGCGCCCACGTTGATCGAGTAGATGTCGCAATGCTGGATGTATTCGAGCGCCTGCTCGGCCGCGCGGCGGAACTCGTCCTGCTTGCCGGGCTGCGCGCCCAGCCCCATCACGCCGCCCGCCCAGTCCGCCGGCACCACGCAGTAGGTGTATTCCAGGCCGTTCACGTCCAGCAGCGCCTTTACCTCCTCCTTCGGCAACTCGTAGGGAAAGTGCCACTCGATGGCCGTGCAGCCGATCTTCGCCGCCGCGGCAAACCGGTCGCGGATCGGCAGCTCGAGGAACATGTGGTGGAAGTTCGGTGCGAAACGGATCATCGGCGCTCTCCCTGCCGCTATCCTATGCCCCGCCGGGCCGGTGTGGAAACGGCCACGCGCGTTTCGCACTTGCCTCGGCACCGTGAATTGCGGAGAACCGGGGACCGACACGGCCAGCCACGAGGACAGCCCGATGCCGACACATGCCCGCTTCCTGCGCCAAACATTTGCCGCCCTGGCCGTCGCCACGGCATGCGCGGCACTCTCCGCCCTGCCCGCGAAGGCCGGCGGACACATTGCCGACACGGCGCGCACGGCCATCGCGGCCTTCGTCGAGGGCGTGATCTCCGGGCCGGACGCGGTCGCGCCCCTGCTGGCGCCCGAATACCAGATCATGCGGTCGAACGGTGTGGGCTACGACCGGGCGGGCTACATCGGCCGGGGCGCGGGCTCGGTGAACGCGCGGCCGAAATACGCGCTCGCCGACATCGTCGCCACCGAGGATGGCGGCGTGCTGGTCACGCGCTACACGCTGGAGATCGAGGAGACCATCGACGGCAAGCCGGTCACCCGCCGCGCGCCGCGCCTGACGGTGTTCCGCAAGATCGGCGGGGAATGGCGGGTCTCGGCCCACGCGAACTTCGCGCAGGTGGACTAGCCGCGCACTGGCGCGGTAACGCCATACACTGATCTGGAGACAGGGACATGGACGTCAACGCAAACGGCGTGCGCTTCAACTGCGAAATCGGGGGCAAGGAGGGCGCGCCCTGGATCACCTTCTCGCACGCGCTGGCCAACAACCTGACCCTGTGGGACGACATGGTTGCGGCGCTCGAGGGCGACTTCCGCATCCTGCGCTACGACCATCGCGGCCATGGCGGCAGCGAGGCGGTGCCCGGGCCCTACACCTTCCCCATGATCGTGGCCGACGCCATCGCGATCTGGGACGCGCTGGGCATCGAGGACAGCCACTGGGTCGGCCTGTCGATCGGCGGGATGATGGGCTACGGCATGGCGATCCATCACGGCGCGCGCATCAAAAGCCTGGTCGCGTGCGACGCCCGGCCCG
>JAYPUG010000205.1:4154-4734 GCA_038133965.1 Rhodospirillaceae bacterium
CGGCGCGCGAGAAGGGCATGGCGGGGCTGGTCGAGCCCAGCATCGAGCGCTGGTGCACGCCGGAGTTCCGGGCGAAGAATCCGCCGATCCTGGAAAAGCTGCGCGAGATGATCCGCACCACGAACCCCGTGGGCCACGAGGGCTGTTGCGAGGCGCTGAAGACCCTCGGCTACGGCCCCGACCTGCACCGGATCGCGGTGCCCACACTCGTGCTGGGCGGGGCGGCGGACAAGGGTGCGCCGCCCGACGTGCTGGCGGATGCCGCGGCGAGGATCCCGGGCGCCGAACATCGTGTCCTGCCCGGCGCGGGCCACATCACGCCGATGGAATGTCCGGACGCGCTCCGCGCCGCGCTGCTCGGCTGGTTCGGCCGCCACGGTTGAACCGCCGCCAAAGGGGCGTCGCGGCGTCCGTCATGTTTCCGGGAAGAAAGTGGTGAGCGCACAAGGACTCGAACCTTGGACCCGCTGATTAAGAGTCAGCTGCTCTAATATTTCACCCCGTTTCATATCGCATCGTAACCCTCACAAATACTGTACTTTGATCCGCCCCCTTTGAATTGGTCCGCCGTGTATTTTAG
>JAYPUG010000206.1:0-4731 GCA_038133965.1 Rhodospirillaceae bacterium
CTGGTACGCATTGCGCAAGATCGGCGTGATGGATCCGATGCCCGGGTTTGGCCAACTGCTGATGCACCCCGAAGTAGCGGCCGTTTAGATCAACCCGAGCCAAGGAGACTCCCATGCCAGACCGTTTCGGCCCGCGCGGGGTCATCGCCATCATCGTTCCGCAGCAGAACTCGACCCAGCAGCCCGAGTACGATGCGATGCGTGTCGATGGCGTGTCGCACCAGATCTACCGGTTCGTTCTGGAGAGCCAGGACGACGTCGCGGGCGCCGTCCTCGACGCGGTGCCGGGCACGCTCGGGTGCTGGCCCGACCTGATCATCGGCGGCAACTCGCTCGAGATGCGCGACTGGTCGGTCGAACGCCAGGCCTGGTACACGGCCGAATTCGCGAAACGCGCTGGCGACGTGCCGTTCGTGCTGGCGACGGACGCGATGGTGGCAGCCCTGCGCACCCTGGGTGCGAAGCGGATCGCCATGTGGGTGCCGCTCTACGAACAGACGCTCAAATCGGCAAAGGCCTATTACGAGGAGGTCGGCTTCGAGGTGCCCTATGCCGGCTGCCTGGGGGTCGAGCATCCGATCAACTCGATCAACATCGATCTGGCCCACGTCGAGGCCGCGTTCGAGGCGCTCGACCATGACGATGTCGATGTGCTGGTCCATATCGGCGCGTCCATCGGCATCGGCGACATGATCGAGCACATGGAAGCGAAGTTCGGAAAGCCGTTCCTGTCGGTCAACCAGGCGACCTACTGGTACGCGCTGCGCAAGCTGGGGATCGGCGATCCGATCTCCGGGCACGGCCGCTTGCCGGCCTTGCCCGAGGTTCGGGCCTAGAAACCGGACAAGGGCCGGCGCTACTCCGCTGCGATGCGGAAGCCGAACTTGTCCATGGCTTCCAGCGTTTCGGCGCCGAACTTCTCCGCGATCTCCTCGCCTACGCGCGGGTGATAGACGACCTCGTCATGGGCATCGCCCTCGGGCGTCTGGATCATCACCAGCAGGCGCGCGGTCTCGTCGGAGATGTTGTGGAAGTCGCGATAGACGCCGGCGGGCACCGATACGAAGTCCAGCGGTTCGAGTTCGACCGAGTTCTCGCCATTTTCGCCCCACGACACGCGGAACTTCCCGTTCAGGCAGAAGAAGTTCTCGACGGTGTGCGAATGGGCATGCAGGCCCGGGTGGTTCCCTGGCGGGCATTCCGCGATGGAGACAGTCAGGCCCGGCGCACCGGTGACAGGCGCGATGCCGTTGCGGCCCTTCCAGCCTTCGGGCGACATCACGGGATAGACGTTCTTGGCCGAGACGACCTCGATGGCGTCGGCGGGAATGCCGCTCTTGTCCATGATCGACTTCTTGTAGGGGACGAGCTCCTTGAACCGGGCGACCCGGTTGGCGACGTCGGTGTTGTTCAGTTCAACGGCTTTCATGGTTCGTACTCCCTGCTTGGTTGGCCCACTCTAGCGCAGGGTGCGCCCAAACCGAACACGCGCCGTGCCGCGGAACCCGCGCGACGGCTTCCCAATATCTCCGCATACATGGATAATACGTTCGCCTTTTTGAGGGGGAGGGAACCATAAAGCTTTCGAAGATTTTTGCCGCGATGACGGTCCTGGGCCTGCTCGTTGCCACCGCACCCGCGGCGCTCGCCGACGGGCACCATGGCGAGACGCGCAAGGTCGTGCAGCACCATCTCGATGCGTTCGGTTCGGGCGACATGAAAGAGATGATGGCCGACTATTCCGATGAATCCGTCATCATCACGCCGGTCGGCGAAGTGCGCGGGATGGCGGCGATCCAGTCCATGTTCGAGGGGCTGTTTGCGGAGTTCGCCAAACCCGGCGCCAGCTTCTCGCTGCAGAAATTCGTCGTCGAGGGTGCGGTTGCCTACATCTTGTGGAGCGCGGAATCCGCGGACAACGTGTACGAGGTCGGCACCGATACCTTCGTCGTCGAGGACGGCAAGATCGCGGTTCAGACCTTCGCTGCGAAGGTCGTTCCCAAGTAGTCGGCCCGCCGGCAGCAAGGCCCGGGAGGCTCCGATGCCCGATTTCTATCGTCCCGACCTCGGCCTCAACCCCGAGGACCCGTTCGCGCGTGACGCCGACGGCAAGCTCGTGCGCCGCGGCTTCTGGCTCGACATGAGCGACCGGTCGGTCGTCATGGCGATGACCCAGGGTGTGGGTGCCGACCTGGCGAACGAGCACAAGCGTGCCCACCTGGCCGACATCGGGCGGGCACACCTGGTCGACCAGGTGTGCGTGCAGGAAATCATCCCGCCCGAAGACGACTAGCTGCGGCTACTTCAGCGGCGAGAAGGGCGCGGGGAAAAGCATCGTCGAGGTCATCTCGACGAGGTGCTCGCCACCGGCCTTTACGAATTTCTGCCACTCGGGATCGGCCCCGCACTTCGTGCGCGCTTCCATGCGCTCGTCGAAGTTCTTGTAGGCCCACAGGTGGCAGACCTCGTTGGGGTTCGGTCCCTCGGTGATCCACGCGCCGACGTTCTTTGAGTATTTCTCGCGCGTCGGCATCACGCCGAGGAACAGGTCCATCCAGGCACGGCCCGCGCCGGGGTTCACCCGGTAGTTCCGGAATTCGTAGAACTGGTGCGAGCCCTCTGCCGGCGTGATGTCCTTCGCCGGGTTCAGGAAACGGGTCTGCTGGTTCACCAGCAGCGGGCGCAGGTTGGGCACGTATTTCTTGGTCCAGCCTTCGAGCTTGCCGAGCTCGCCGCGCAGGCGGGCACGCTCCTCGAAGCTGTCGAAGCGCCACAGGTGCATCACCTGGTTGAGCGGGCCGATCTCGGTGAACCAGTAACCCTCAAGCACGCCGTAGTCGTCTCCGCGGACCTTGCGGCCGACGCTTTCGTTCAGCTCGATGATCTTCGGGATGGCGCCGGGACGGGCCGTGTAGGTGCGCAGTTCGTGTAGCATCTCTTCCCCCGGGGAGTTTGTTTTCCTTGGCCGCGAAGACTGCGACTCACCGGCGCACAAGGCAAGCGGGGTCAGGTGCCTGTCACCTGCGCGAGTGGCGTTGCGGGGTCCAGCGGTGCATCGGTTCCGCGCCGCTTTGGGGATGCCATGTCCGACCGGGTTGAGGGGCCCCGGCCGCGTCGCTTCAGGGGTGTTGCGACATCGTTGTGTTCCCGATTACGAGCGGGTGTCGCTCGGTTCCGTAGGTTTCGAGCAGCGCGGCTGGCGCCCAGCCCCGGATGGTGGTTGAGAACTCCCAGGCAATGTTCCGCCGCCCGAGCTCGACAGCTCGCCATGAGCCCTCCTGCCGCCGCCGTCGATGAGGACTGTTGTGTGGGGCTGACCGTCAGAGAGATCCGATCTTTTCAGGACAGCCGAGCGGGTATCAGCGTTGCTGGAACGCTGAACCGATCGACCCGCGTCGACACTCATGATCCGGTTTCGGCTGGGCGCAGAAACCCCGCGGCCGCCGATGGCGGCGCGCGGGGCCCCGAGGCCCGCGTTGTGGTGCAACAACGACCCCCGGTAGGCCGAAGCCTGCCCAAGATTTAGCCAAACGAGTCTGGTTTGTCGCTGTCACTGGGGGCAATTGCGAAATGGTCAATATATAGGCAGTTAATTAACATTGATCATATTATAAGCAGTCTGGCGTGAACTTTCGACATCCAAACCCGATCCGAAACCAAAAACATACATCAAAAACAGACAATTAATAGATGTCTGAAAACTGGCACAGCGATTGCTAATTGTGTTGCGGTGCAACAACGACCTCACCTGGAGGCAGAGAATGAAATCAGCAATCAAAACAATCGCGGCCGCGGGCGTTCTCGCCGGATCGCTAGCGATCTCGGGAACGGTGCAGGCTGCCGACACCATCAAGGTGGGCATCCTGCATTCGCTCTCGGGAACGATGGCGATCAGCGAGACGGCGCTTAAAGACGTGATGCTGTTTCTGATCGAGGAGCAGAACAAGAAGGGCGGACTTCTGGGCAAGCAGATCGAGCCGGTCGTCGTCGATCCGGCATCTGACTGGCCGCTTTTCGCCGAGAAGGCGCGTGAACTCATCGAGCAGCACAAGGTCGATGTGATCTTCGGGAACTGGACCTCGGTGTCGCGCAAGTCCGTGCTGCCTGTCGTCGAGGAACTGAACGGCATGCTGTTTTATCCGGTTCAGTACGAAGGCGAGGAATCCTCCCGCAATATCTTCTACACCGGTGCCGCCCCGAACCAGCAGGCGATTCCCGCAGTCGAGTACCTCATGAGTGAAGACGGTGGTGCAGCCGAGCGCTGGGTCCTGGCGGGCACGGATTATGTCTATCCGCGCACGACCAACAAGATTCTTGAGGCGTTCCTCAAGTCGAAGGGCGTCGCTGCTGAAGACATCATGATCAACTACACGCCGTTCGGTCATTCGGATTGGCAGACGATCGTGTCGGACATCAAGAAGTTCGCGGCAGCCGGCAAGAAGACGGCGGTGGTTTCGACGATCAACGGCGATGCCAATGTTCCCTTCTACAAGGAACTCGCCAACCAGGGCATCAATGCCGAAGACATCCCGGTCGTCGCCTTCTCGGTCGGCGAAGAGGAGCTCGCCGGTATCGACACGGCCCCGCTCGTCGGTCATCTCGCCGCATGGAACTACTTCATGAGCGTCGATGATCCCCACAATGCGGAGATCATCGAGAAATGGCACGCGTTCATCGGCGACGATTCCCGCGTCTTCAACGATCCGATGGAGGCCCACTACATCGGCTTCA
>JAYPUG010000207.1:0-4729 GCA_038133965.1 Rhodospirillaceae bacterium
TCCCGACACATGGACGTTCGTGGGAGCCGCAATCATCGCCGCGAGCGGGATCTACATCATCCAGAGGGAGGGCGCCGGCAGGCGCAAGGTGCCCAAGGATGCCTGACGGCGTGCCTCAGCGCTTCTCGAAATGCTCGACGAAGACCATGAGCATGTCGATGACGTCGCCGTCGCGCGAGAGCGGCAGGATGGTGTCTTCCGCCGTCACGAAATCCTGGTGCGGCCCGACATAGGGAGTCTCACTCCGCTGGGGCGTACCCGACGACGCGACTTCCACGCAGGACGTGAAGATTCGGCTCGGCGGCGCCATGTGCGGAATCTGCGTCATCCACTGACCTGTCCAGTCCTGCGACAGGTGATAGACGACATTCGTGCCGATCAGCCGGAACCGGAAGTCCCAGGGTTCGTGCTGTACGTCCAGCAGGATCACCTGAGGCATGAGGTTCGGGATGTCCAGCGGGTCGATATCACTCCGGCTGGGCGGTTTTCCCGTACGCGCCAGCGAACGCCAGTAATCCTCGCCGAGTTCGATCACCCGGCCGCGGACCTCGGAATGGACGTCGATTGCGAGGGAACTTCGAAGAGAAACGAATCCGGACATACGCAGACGTTGACTGGACAAAAAGGCTTGAAACCGAACCGTAACACATTGCCATGAGGGGTGAACGCCGGCGCCGGTGAATCTATCCACCGTTCGGCAAACGATTTCGTGAGTGGGAAATCGGGCAGTTGCAGCGGCCGTATGGGTGAACCACCGCAAACGAAAAGGGCCAGCCACGGGGGCTGGCCCTTCGGTATTGGCTCCGGCGGCAGGACTCGAACCTGCGACAAGTCGGTTAACAGCCGACTGCTCTACCAACTGAGCTACGCCGGATCAGATGGCGCGCGGTTATAGCAAAACCCGCTTGTTTGGCAACAGGGCGAATCTCGTTCTTCGGTCAGATGTAGCTGCGCACGCGCTCTGTAATGGCCGATGCGCCCGCGATCAGGACGCTCATATCCTGGCCGGACAGAACGAACCGCACCCCCATGCCGATGTACTTTTCCTGCAGATCGGGCGCGGGCACGCCGCCCATGCCCATCCACTTCCCGTGTTTGCGGCACGCGGCGGCAACCGTCTCGTAGTTGGCGACGATGCGATCATGGCCGACTTCACCTGGAATGCCGGAGGCTGCGGACAGATCATTGGTCCCAATCATCACAACATCGATTCCCTCGACGGCGGCGATTTCTTCGGCGTTCGCGATAGCGTTCGGCGTCTCCAGCATGACGGCGACAAGCATGGCGTCGTTCATGGCGACCGCGACTTCGCCCATTGGGGCGCCGCCGAAGCCGATCTGCGGCAACCCGCCGACGACGCTCCGCCGTCCCTCCGGCGGATAGTGCAGGCGATCGACGATCTCACGTGCCTCGTCGGCGCTCTCGCAAGACGGCATGACGATTCCCAGTGCGCCGCCGTCGAGAGCGCGCGTAGCCATCGCGATCTCGCCCTTGGGCACGCGCACCAGTGGGGCGATCCCGGCGGTGAGAGCGGCGACGGAGATCTGTGCTGTCTGGTCGAGGGTGAGGGGCCCGTGTTCCAGGTCGATGAACAGCCAGTCCATGCCGGCGGTCTTCATCATTGTCGCGATATCGCTCGTGCGCGCGAGGCGAATACCGATTCCCACCGAAACCTCACCGGCCTCGAGGCGCTCGCGCGCCTGATTGACGATCGTCACCATCGTTGAATGTTTCCCTGTCTGGAGTTGCGAACGGTCAACCGACGGCCCTGGCGTCGGCGCCGCGGGTGTAGCCTCGGATTCTCTGGGCCGGGTTGCGGTTGACGAGCGGTCGGCCGAACAGCGGATGGGTCATGGCGCGGACCTCGTGCTCGATCTCGAACAGTGTTTCGCCCGTTTCGGGATCGACGATCCGCTCGAAGCGGTACTGATGATCATCGCTCTCCTCCGTGATCAACCCGTGCTCGAGCAGGCGCGCGTGGGGTCCGGAGAAGTCCGAGATGTATATCTGGATGTGGTGGCCGTCGAATGAGGGGTGCGGTCCGCGCGTCTCCCGGAAGATCAACTGCTGGCCCGGTCCGGCACTCACGAAGGCAGCCTTCGCGTTCTCGAAGGTGCCCGCATGTGCCGGCGCGTCGAGGATTTCCTCATAGAACCGCACAACTCCGTCGGCGGAGCCACGCGGGACATCGAAGCAGACATAGGGCATGCCAAGCCGCATGCCGGGAAACTCCTCGCCCGGCGGATAGCAGCGGTACCTGTTTCCCCACGGACAGGTCACGTCGATTCGGTCGTTGCGTTGACGGAACGCGAATTGGGTGCCTTCGAGGAGGGGGCGCGCCTCGCGCAGCTTTTCGGGCAACAGCTCGTAGTGTTCGAGCACGAGGCCCGTGTGTCCGCGCAGGACATCGGTACCGCGGGTCGGCAGGTGGAACTGGTTGCGCCCGACATTCACCCACATCACGTCGGTCCCGGTCATCATGAACGGGTCGCGCGTGAGCCCCAGGGCGGATACATAGAACGTGGTCGCGGCGAGCTGATCCGGGACGCAGACGTTCACATGTTCCAGCGCGACGATGTTGCCGGTGTCGCCGGCCGTGCGGTCGTAACTGTCGGGCATGTGGCGTTCAGTTTTCGAAGATCGCGACGGCACGGATCGGGCTGGCGGTGCCGCCCTTGATCTTCAAGGGGAACCCGGCGAACCGGAACCGCCCCTTGCCGATCAGTTGATCTAGGTTCATCAGGCATTCCATGTGCGTGATGCCGCGTTCGGCGCAGGCCAGGTGCGCGAGGTAGTTGGGCTCGCCCTCCGGTGCAGGGCTCACCGCTTCGACGCCGAACATGCCGATCCCCTTGTCCGCTAGCCAGTGCACGGCGGGCACGGAAAGCCCGGGGAACTCATGGACGTAATCGGGTGAGCCATAGAGCCGGTTGTGGATGCCCATATGGATCATCACCGTATCACCCGGCCCGATGTCCTCTCCTGACGCGGCGAGGGCGCCCTCCATGTCCTCGACGGTTGCCTCGTAGCGGTTGGGAACCTCCCCGAAATCGAGGCAGATCGCCTCGGTGTAGAAGTTCTCCAGCGGCACCTCGTCGATGGACGGCGCGTCGGGCCGCGGGTCGAAGTGCACCGGTGCGTCCACATGGGTGCACGAATGGTCGCTCAGCGAGATCGACAGGGACTTCGATGTGAAGTCGGTGTTGCCCGCGCGCTTTATCTCCGAATGGTCGTTCCAGACCGTCACCACCACGGGCGGATGAGACGGGTGCGCGGGTGCGCGGTGGTGAATCTCTCGGCTGAGATCGATGATCTGCATGGTCGTGTTCCCCTTGGGGCCGCTGGACGGCCGTTTCGAGCAATTGGTATCACGGTTGCGGTGCTGAACCGAATGCCGGATTGATCGCCATCCTGTTTGGCCTGAAGGACAGGCCGAAGAAACAGACAGCCAGATTGACGAGCCTTCCATGACCGGGGAAACGATGCGTGCCGTGATCGTTGGCGCGAATGGCGTGGAGGTTGCGGATGTCGCAAAACCCGTGCCCGGACCGGAACAGGTGCTGGTCAAGGTTGCGGCCTGCAGCATCAACCGATCGGACCTGCTGACGGTGCAGGGGCACAATTACGGGCATGTCGGCGGGGACGCCAAGGTGATGGGGGCGTCGTTCACTGGCGAGGTGGTCGCGACGGGAGAGGGAGTCGAAGGTGTTGCGGTCGGCGACCTGGTTGCCGCGACCGGTGCCGCGGGCTGGGCCGAATACGCACTTTCCAGTTACCGCAGATGCCTGCCGGTACCGACTTCGGGCATCGACACGATCGAGGTCGCAGGGCTCGCCTCGGGTTTGGTGATCATGCACGACGCGATCGTCACCAACGGCCGCTTCGAGAAGGGCCAGACGATGCTGGTGCAGGGCGCCAGCAGCGGTGTCGGCCTCATCGCCATGCAGATCGGCAAGTACCTCGGCGCGAGCCTTGTGATCGGCACCTCCACCAACATGGAACGGCGCGGGCGCCTCTCCGGGTTCGGGGCGGACATCGCGCTCGATTCGCGCGATGAAAGCTGGGTCGATCGGGTGCTGGAGGCGACGGGCGGAGAGGGCGTGGACCTGGTAATTGATCAGGTGTCGGGCTATGTGGCGACCCAGAACCTGTCCGCGACGAAGGTGCATGGCCGGATCATCAGTGTCGGCCGGCTGGGCGGCGAGGTGGCCGAGTTCGATTTCAACAAGCATGCCGAACGGCGGCTGACATATATCGGCACGACGGGACGCACGCGTTCGCCCGCCGAACATGCCGAGGTCTTCCGTCTCGCGCGTCAGGATCTGAAGGATGCAGTCGGGACCGGTGCGTTCCGGATGCCAATCGACAGCACCTGCGAACTGGTAGACGCGGGAGCCGCACTTGACCGCATGGCGGCCAACGCACATTTCGGGCGGATCATGCTGACCGTGGGCGAATGAGAAAGCTGCCCACATGACCTCGGCCGGCCCGGCCCCTCGACAAGAGACGGAACAGATCGGGAGGCAATCGAACAGGTAGTGACACAAGGCTCGACCCGGTGCGTCATGGCCGCGACAATGCCCCTATGCCGTCCGAAGCCTTCTCTCCCTTGCGCGACCTCCGAGACATAGAGGAACTGGAACGCACTCCATTCGATGTGCGGATCAGCTCAAGGAATTTCTGGCAGACGCTGCTGTATGACTTTGCAGAGCACTCGGACAAAAGGGCG
>JAYPUG010000208.1:0-4717 GCA_038133965.1 Rhodospirillaceae bacterium
AGAACAACTCAAGCACGGCAAGTACCGAGAGCGCAACCTCCAACGGGATGGCGCGACGGCAACGTTGCGGCCGAACAGATGGCCGATACGGAATCGCTGACGCGTCTCCAGCGCGCGCAGGTTGCCGACTGCTCTGACTGGCTGCCCAACGATCTTCTGATCAAGGTCGATCGTTGCCTGATGGCGCATGGCGTTGAGGGACGTACGCCCTTTCTGGACCCGGATGTGGCGGCGGTCGCATTCCGGCTTCCCGACGCACTCAAGGTCCATGACGGACTTGGAAAATGGTTGCTGCGCAGATGGCTCGAGCGCTCGGATTCGGGGGCGGGTGCTTTCGACAGGAAGCGCGGGTTCAGCGTGCCGGTCGCCGAATGGATAGAGGCCCGCAGCACCGAGATCGGTCCGCTGGTCGCGCAACAGCCCGCGATCGCCGAGATGTGCGAACCGCGCGCGGTGGAGGCGTTGTTTGCGCAGCGTGGCAAGCGCGCCGGCTTCGCGGCCTGGGTGTTGCTCTTCTATGCGCTCTGGCACAGCCATCACGTTCTCGGCATTCGCGATGCGGAGAACGCGGTCGATGCTCTGGAAACCGGACGGCGCGCCGCCTAGGGATTCAGTTCGAAAAGTCGTTCGCCGCCGACCTGCAACGCACCGATCACACCGAAGATCTCGCGTTCGAAATCCGGAACGGAGTTCCGCGACCCATCGCGGCAGACGCCGCCGCGTACAAGTTCGCTGCCTGGACTGTCCGGGAACCTGACGTCCCCGAAAACCGAAACGAAGACGAAGCAGACATAATCCTCGTTGCGAACGACTGCGTAGGCAAGGTTTGCGCGTGATCGCACGCTCGGGCGCCGGAAGTCCACACCTCGGCTGCGAAGTACGGCATCATTTCCGTAGAGGCGCAGCAGATGTGCCGGTCCGCTGCTGTCGGATGCAAAGCCGCCCGTCTCGAGCGCTTCATAGAATAGGTGTCCACCCTCGATCGTCCAGCGTTCGAGATAGCGGCTCGGCAGGACCGCTTTTTCGCGAACGAGCACGGCGACGTCGTCATGCGCAAGCGTCATACGAGCTTCGTCGGCATGGATCAGCTGCCACGCGTTTTCGCCGATCCGGCGCCCCTCGAGGTCGCGAATCTCGTTGGTCTGCGAACAGGCTGTGAGTGTCAGGACAGCCAGGATTCCGGCCTTGCGCGCGATATGCGGTAACAATTTCATGCCGACATCCTAGAACGGTGTCCGTGCGCCGGGTTGCGAAATTGCCGATAATCCAACCGGACGGGGCGGTCGCGGCCCGTGCGTGCAACGGCTGACTCCGGTCCACCCGCCGCTTATAGTGGCGCGAATTTTGTGCGCTGCACATCAAGCCATTTCCGGAGGGGCGATCCCCCGTTCCGGGCGGCATTTCCATGGGGAGCAGAGAACATGTCGGCATGTATCGTCGGTTGGGACCATCTCAAGTTTGGCAAGCGCGAGGGCGAGGACATCGAGGATATGATCGTCAGCGTCGCCGCCGGTGCGCTCAAGGATGCCGGCGTCGAACCGCGCGACGTCGATGCGATCTATCTGGGCACCTTCGGCGGCGGTTTCGTGAACCAGGAGTTCCCGGCGTCGCTCGTCCTGCAGGCCCACGAGGACCTGCGCTTCACACCGGCGACCCATGTCGAGAACGCCTGCGCGACCGGTTCGGCCGCGATCTATCAGGGGCTCAACCACATTGCCGCCAAGCGCGGCCGTATCGTGCTTGTGGTGGGCGTGGAGAAGATGACCGAGGTCACGGGCGAAGTGCTCGGCGGGATTCTCTCCAAGGCGTCCTACCTGCGCGAGGAATCGGCGGCGAGCTTTGCCGAGATCTTCGGCCAGATCACCGATGCCTACTTCCAGAAATACGGCGACAAGTCCGACGCGCTGGCGATGATCGCGGCGAAGAACCACAAGAACGGCTGCGACAACCCCTACGCGCAGTTGCAAAAGGACCTCGGCTACGACTTCTGCCGCAATGTCTCGGAAAAGAATCCGGTGGTGGCCGGTCCGCTGAAGCGCACCGACTGTTCGCTTGTGTCCGACGGTGCCGCCGCGATCGTCCTGAGCGATGTCGATACGGCCCTGCGGATGGACAAGGCGGTCTATTTCCGCGCCGCACAGCACGTCCAGGATTTCCTGCCGATGTCGCGGCGCACGGTCATCGACTTCGACGGGCCGGCCAAGGCGTTTGCCCAGGCCTTCGAACAGGCGGGGGTCTCGCTCGAGGATCTCGGCTTCGTCGAGGTGCACGACTGTTTCACGACGGCGGAAATGCTCAGCTACGAGGCGATGGGCCTGACCGAGAAGGGACAGGGCGAAATCGCGATCAAGGAAGGCTGGACCCATGCCGATGGCAAGCTTCCGGTGAACCGGTCGGGCGGGCTCAAGTCCAAGGGCCATCCGCTGGGTGCGACGGGCCTTTCAATGCACGCCATCGCCGCGATGCAGCTCACCGGGACGGCCGGCGACCTGCAGCTTGCGAACCCGAAGATGGGCGGCATCTTCAACATGGGTGGCTCGGCGGTCGCGAGTTACGTCTCGATTCTCGAGCCGCTCCGCTAGGCCCCGCAGCCCGGCGAACGGTTGGAGAGCGTACGAAGGATCCGTCATGAGCGACACATTCAAGGCCGTCTATCTCGCGGAGGATGACGGCGCGGTCACCGCGTCCGTCCGTGGCCTTGCGGACGCGGACCTGCCCGACGGTGATGTCACGGTCGCGGTCGAATATTCGACCATCAACTACAAGGACGGCCTCGTCATCAACGGCAACATCGGCCGTCTGGTGCGCGAGTTTCCCCATGTGCCCGGGATCGACTTTGCCGGAACGGTCGAGGCGTCGGATAGCGATGCATTCGCACGGGGCGACAGGGTCGTCCTGACCGGCTGGCGCGTTGGTGAAGTCCACTGGGGCGGATTGTCACAGAAGGCGCGCGTCAAGGCCGACTGGCTCGTACCTTTGCCCGACGGCATATCGTGCGAGCAGGCCATGGCCGTGGGTACGGCCGGCTTCACCTCGATGCTGTGCGTCGATGCGCTCGAGGCGCACGGGCTGTCGCCGGACCGGGGCGAGGTTCTTGTCACCGGGGCTGCGGGCGGCGTCGGCAGCGTTGCCGTCGCGATCCTGGCTAAACGCGGCTACGACGTTGTGGGTTCCACGGGCCGGCGTGAGCTCGATGTCTATCTGGCGGGCCTGGGTGCCAACTCGGTGATCGACCGGGGCGAGCTCTCGGAGGCGGAACCAAGGCCGCTGGAACGCGAACGCTGGGCCGGGTGCGTGGATACGGTTGCGGGCAAGACGCTGGCGACCGTTCTTGCGCAGATGAAGTATGGCGGCTCGGTTGCCGCATGCGGGCTTGCGGGCGGCAACACGCTCGAGACGACCGTCCTGCCCTTCCTGTTGCGCGGGGTGAATGTCCTGGGGATCGACTCGGTCATGCAGCCGAAGGATCAGCGCACGCATATCTGGCAACGCATCGTTGACGATCTGCCGCTCGAAAAGCTGGCCGAGATGACAACCATCGAACCGCTGTCCGCCGCACCTGATCTCGCGAAGGCGATTTTGGCAGGCAGTGTGCGCGGCCGGACTGTGATCGACGTCAACGCCTGAAGGGGCTCAACGATCCGTTAACACGCGGGTGCTATTTCCTTTGCTGGCCTGCAAAGGGATGGGACCGCAATGCGCGTTCGTAGCCGCAACATTCTGATGCTTCTGGGGTGTGCCGCGCTGGCCGCGTGCTCGAACCCCTGGGAAGAGTATGCGCCGGACTTCAAGCACGTCCTTTCGGGAAACTGGCTCTATGAAGAGGAGCCGGACAAGCCGGTCGCGGCCGTCTACTGCTACCAGACGATCGGGGCGGCGGACTGCCACGCCGCGCCGTTGGCCGACGAGGGCGGACGTCTGCAAGGCTACCAAGGTCCTCCGCCGGTTATTCAGAACGCCCAGTAGCTTCCGTTCGACTTGCAACAAATCTGAAATTGTGGCGCTTTGGGATGCCGGGCGGGATATCCGCGCGGTTGAACCGGTGGTTTGGAGCGTCGGATGTTGATTTGGGGGTCGGGCATTTGCCTCCTCGCTCTGCTCGCATTTTCCCTGTTCGTGCCTGCCTTCGCGCAGAGCGGGCCGCCGGACGGTTATGCCGAGACCCTGCGCTGGTATCACCAGCGCGCCGAAGCGGGTGATGCGCGCGCGCAGTTCCTGCTTGGGGTCAAGTACGAGACCGGAACCGACGTCCGCAAGGACACACAACTCGCGGCGAACTGGTTCGAAAAGGCCGCGCGGCAGGGCCTCGCCGACGCCCAGTTCAAATATGCGCTGGCGCTTCAGAACGGCCGAGGTCGGCCTGTAGACCCGGAGCGCGCGCGTGAGTGGTATACCGCGGCCGCGGCGCAGGGATTTGCACCCGCACAATTCAACCTGGGCGTCATGCTTCTCAATGGGGCCCGGACCGAAGACGCGGCCGTTGCGGCCGTCGCCTGGATCATGCGTGCCGAGCGCGGCGGTGTCGGCCCCGCACGAGACCTAGTCCGAAAGCTTACGGGTATATATCCCGCGCCGGTCGTCGATGCTGCGCAGCGGAAATCCCGCGAGCCGCTCCCCTCATCCTCCGGGTCCCGTTAGACAAACGGATATTTGAGTTGCGGTTCCGAGCCGGGTATCTGGAATAAGGTCTTCGCGGTTTCCAGAGAGAACAGAATGC